>DATHJK010000100.1:0-4334 GCA_035316225.1 Pyrinomonadaceae bacterium | reverse complement strand
CCGCGTGTTAAGTTCCTCCTGCGTGGCAATCTCGTCATCAGTTCCCTTCTTCAGGAATCCGCCCGCGCCGCAGTAAGCGCCTTCTGTGTTCTCCCGAAAAATTACGAAATCAATCTCGGATGATTTACGATCTTTAAGCGGTGTCAGGTTGTCGGCGAGCAGGCGTATGGGGCGCAAGTTTATGTATAGATCAAGGCCGCGCCGCATTCCCAGCAAAATATCTTCCGCATGCTTGTTTGACGGCACGCGCGGGTCGCCGAAAGCCCCGGCGAATATCGCATCGAAATTTTCCGTAAGCATAGCGAGCGCGCCATCGGGCAAGGTCACGCCCTCGCTCAAAAATTTTTCCGCGCCCCAGTCAAAGTGTGTCAACTCAAGCTCAACACCATGCGACTCGCGCAAAGTTTCGAGCAATAGAACTGCTTCACGAACGACTTCAGGCCCAATGCCGTCGCCTGCAACAACGGCAACTCGCTTTTTCCTCTCAGCAGACATTTTTCCAGATGGTTTCTTTGTTTAATTAGAGTGAATCTCAGTTGAGCATAGGGGAAAGAGAACTCACCACCGCAGGCCAGAGAGGGCGCAGAGGCAACACAGAGGATTTCAAATCTCAAATAGCTTTATCTTCTCTGTGCAATCTTTGTGCTCTCTGTGCCTTCGGTGGTGAATCCTACTTGCCATATACTCAACTCAGAACTAAATCGGAACACACAGAACAGGCACGCGCGAACCGCGCAGAACTTTTTCTGCGGTCGAGCCGAACAACATCTCTTCGGGCGGCGTTGACTGCCCCCGCACGCCCATCACTATCATCGGAAGATCAAGATCGCGCGCGATTTTCAGTATCTCGACGAAAGGCGAGCCAACCACGATCATGCGTTCTATGTCCACGCCGTTCGTCTCCAACTCTTCGAGCATGGCGCTGAAATCCATCTCGGCGCGCTCGCGCAGTTTCGCAATAATCTCGTCGGCACTGCCCAGGCCAGCGGCCACAGCATCATGCGCGAATGCTTCGTCAATCACATGCAGCAGCGTTACGTCTGCGTCCGGCGAAGCGATACCAATCGCAGCGCGCACAGCGTTCACAGAGCACTGCGAGAAATCAACCGGAACGAGAATGTCCGTGGCTTTCAGCATCTGTCTCTGCCTCCTCGTCTGGAAGAGAATCTCAATGCGACGCCGCCAGTCGCTCCTCAATTCGCGGCAGGCTTGCGAGCAGAGTGTCGCCCACAATCTTCAAGCTCTGCGGCGAGATTTTGTCCAGAGTGTCATCGGGCGTGTGCCAGTATTGATAGGTCGAAAGCTGTATGATGTCGAGGCTGGGAATCTCAGCGCGCACGAAAGCTTCATGGTCGTCGCCTCCTACGCCCTCCGGCCTTTCCACGAATTGCGCGCCGTGTCCGAGTTCCTTCGCGGTTTGCCACACAATATCGACCAGCCAGCGCGTGCTTATGTCGTCGCGTCCAAGCTGCAACTGTTTGTAACCCATCATATCGAGCAGAATCATGGCGCGCACGCGCTTCAATTCATTCCTGCTTCTTAACTGGTCAACCATGTGGCGGCTGCCGTATGTATTATCTGGCAGCGGCCTTGATGGGTTTGACGGGTCAGGGTTGTGGCACTGCTCCCACTCATCGCAGAAAGCCTCTTCGCCATCGAAGAAGGTGAACCAGTAAGTGAAGCGTGGTTTGCGATTGCTGGCAGCCATGACGCGCGCAAGCTCCAGCAGCGTGCCCGTAGAAGAGCCTGCGTCGTTGGCTCCGACGAAGCGGAATTGTTTGAAGAGTTTCGTATCGTAATGGCTCGAAATGATGATAACGTCGCTGGATTCGCCCGGAAGCTCTGCAACTACGTTCACCATCTTGCGCTGTCCCACAGGCGTCGTCGCGTTGAACTCATCCTGAGTTATCTTCAACCCGTATGACTTCAACTCTCCCAGGATGTAGTCGCGCGTTTTTGCAAGCTCTGCGCTCCCGGCAGGTCTTGGCCCAAAATCCACCTGCTTGCGCACATGCTCGAAAGCTCGTTCGGCGTCGAACGCTGTGGCCGTAGACGGCGTAGCCTGCTGTGAAGTGTTCGTGTTCGTCTGTGTGTTCTGCACGGGCTGCTGCCCTCCAGCATTGTTGCTGCCGGGACATGCTATAAAGCTGAGCGGCAAGACAAGAGCAAAGGCCAGAGTGAAGAGCGTTCGGCTTCGCCCCCTTGGTTCGGTGCGTTCTAATGAAAGCGGCATCTGAGTTATGACTGAATGTTGATGAAAGAGCAAGTTGAAAACTTTTAGCCTTGAAATCTTTCAGATGAAACCGATATGCGAGAGCGGTTGATGAACGCCAATGGTTCTGTGCTCGGACTTCATCTCCTCCTCGCGCTTCAAATCTTCGCCGGTTATATGCTCGGTTCGTATGTATGAGATGTCATTTAAGTTGACAAGGATTATCTCCGTGCATTTTCCTTCAGGCTCGCACATGTACGAATGAATTACTGCGAAGCGCGCCGCCGCAGGAATGTCTTCGGCGTGAAGCGGCTCGCGCACAATGTATGCGAAGATTTCGCCGCTAGTGAAACGTATGGTCATCCTGTGCAGGAAAAAGCCGCCGCCGGGCGCAGGCTCCTGCCCTGTGTGCATAGAGCTATCACCCAGGAGCGATGAATCTTCTGCCATCCCGGCTACTCACTTTCTTCAAACTCTTCCCCGGCCTCTTCTCTATGCTCTGCGGGACGCCGCTCGTCGCGGTCATGCTTGCTCATTGCGCGCCCTTTCCTCGCCACCAGATTCATGAACTTTTCGCCCACAGAGATTGGAACTTCCACCATAGTGTTCAGCGTCTCGAACATTGTGTGCGCTTCCAATTCAACGAGCGTTGCCAGCTTCTTTTTCAAAGGCAGCGATTTGAAATCGGAACGAAAGTCGCTCACTGTTTCTGCTGTGGTTTCTTCACGCTCAGTCACAGGCACAGGGCGCACCTCGATGTCCCCGCCGTAAAGAATCTTCGCTTGGCAGGCAAGGCGTTCGCCCGCAGCCAGCCTTTCAGGGCTGAGACGAGCACGCTCGGCATTAGTCAGGGACGAGAGCAGCGTTGCGCCCTCTACAATCGTGACGGCGCAGGTGTCACACTCGCCGCGCCCGCCGCATTCAGCAGGCAGGCGCGTGCCTATGCGTTTAGCGGCGTCCCACAAATAAGTTCCTTCGGCCACAATGCCGGTTATACCTACAGGCTCGAATCTTATATTCACGCTCATGGCTCAATCTCGCTTCCGATTTACCACAGACTTTAAGGGAGTAGACGAACGGAAAATTACACCTAAGACGGGAAAAAAGGAAATGGGCAAAATGGAAAATGGGGAAAAGGAAGAGATGCGTTCTTGTTCATCCTTCCTTTTCCCTCTTCCCCCTTTGCCCATTTGCCCTTCTTATTAGCCCGTAGCCACGTGCACATGCGGCTGCGCGCCGGTTTCGCTGCGTTGCTCGCGCGCTAGTCGTCTGCAATCTGCGCAGATGCCGAGCAACCTGAGCAGGTGCTGGTTGATCTGGAAGCGATGCTTGGCCGCGATTGCGTCTTGAATCGCTTCCAACTCGGCGGAGAAGAACTCTATGATCTTGCCACACTCTGTGCAGATCATGTGATCGTGGTGCTGGTGTTTGTAGTTGTGCTCGTAATGTGTACGGTTGTCGCCGAAACGAACTTCGCGCGCCAGACCAGCTTCGGTCAGAAGCTTCAGCGTGCGATAGACAGTCGTGTGCCCTATGCTGGGGTCTTCCAGCTTTACCAGATTGTATAGGTCTTCACTCGACAGGTGTTTTTCGGTGCGCAGGAAAACGTCAAGAATCAGGTCGCGCTGCGCAGTACGCTTCAAGCCTGCCTTCTGAATATGTTTTAGAAAAACTTCTTTCTCTTCGGTCATAACTCTAAGAACAACCTGTTGCTATTAATCCTGCTTTGATACCGCTATATTGTATCACCTGCCTCGCCCGGCTGTGAAGATTTGTTCGACCTAAGCGGCGCGTGTTATCGTCTCAAAGGTGCCGGGGTGGCGGAATGGCAGACGCTACGGACTTGAAGAAATTTGAGCACGCCAGATTGGGAAACCCTGACGTGAATGGAGTCAAAGTCGGCGAACCCTTAACAGAATTTGCTGATGGCAACGCCGAGCTAAGGCCAGCAACAAGCATCTCATTTGAGATTCTGTTCGGCTGGCAAAGTGTAGAGACGAGACGGCTCCCTCCTAAACATCGTGCGCGATACATGGAGAAGGCATCGTCCAGACCACAAACTGTGAATCTTCACAGGTAGCTAAAGCTATAGTGGTAAGAAAATCCGTTGCCCGTAAGGGCG
>DATHJK010000099.1:0-11305 GCA_035316225.1 Pyrinomonadaceae bacterium | reverse complement strand
CCACCGCGACAATAAAATCTGAATGCGCGAACGGCAGAAAGAAGAGCTTCTGCTTGCCTTGCGCGAAGCCCAGCCCGTTTATCCCGCCCGAACCTATTGCCATTAGCGACTGCACCACCTGATAGCCAGCCCCTTGCGTGTCAGCCCACGGGTTCAGAAAAGTCACCATGCGCTTTAATCGCCACGGCACGAAGATTAGAAGCACAAGCACGCCGAAGAGCGCAGGGGCAGCGGCAATTCCAAGATGAAGAAGGCGCGTCCCGGCTGTGTAGCAGAGGACGACGCAAATCACCGCTAGCATCAGCGCAGTTCCCAGATCAGGTTCCGCCACAACCAGCAGCGCAAGCGTGCCCGTAACGACCATGCACGGCACGAACGTCCACCAGAAAGAGCCTTCCTCGCCCGCGCGCTTCTCTAAAAAGTAGGCGAGGAAGAGCGTCAGCACTAGCTTCGATAGCTCGGACGGCTGAACGGAGACACCCGGCAGCGCTATCCAGCGTCGCGCGCCGTTACGAGGATGAAAAGCGAAGACGGCCATGAGCATAATGATCGTGACCGCAAGCAGCCCGTAAACTATGCGGCGGTCACGCAGCCACTGGTAATCGAACCGCATAGCCAGGAGCATCAGGCCAAACCCAATCGCCGTCCACATGAGTTGTTTGCCGACGTAATAATACTGGCTGCCGTTCTCGCGCTCGGCCATCACAGCCGAGGCGCTGTAAACCATGACTATGCCGAACAGCGCCAGTCCTGCCGTCGCCGCAAACAACCATTTATCTGCCTGTAGCTTTCGAGCCATATGACTGTGGTGATAAGTGATGAGTGATAAGTGATGAGAAAGAACCAAAAGCTTTTCTCTTATCACTTATCACTCATCACTTATCACCAATCCTCTTACTTCTTCCTTAAAGACCTGCCCGCGATGTTCAAAGCTTCGGAACATGTCGAAGCTTGCGCAAGCCGGGGCTAGAAGAACCGTGTCGCCGGGTTGCGCCGCTTGATAAGCGCGCTTAACAGCGTCGCGCATATCTATGGCGCGCTCGCTCCCGGCAAACTCTTTCAACTCGGTTTCGATATTCTGTGCGTCCTCTCCTATAAGAATCAGTTTTCGCACGCGCTCTCTGACAAGGTGCGCAAGCGGCGCGTAGGGCGCTTGCTTGCCGCGTCCGCCAAGTATAAGAATGACCTTGCCCTCTTCTTCAGAAACCGCTTCGAGCGCTTTTGTAGTGGCGTCAACGCTCGTCGCCTTTGAATCGTTTATGAACTTCACTCCGCCTATCTCAGCTACGAACTCAAGACGATGCTCGACCGCCTGAAAGCGCCTGACAGTCTCGCGCATTGAATCGGGCGAAGCGCCGCAGGCCAACCCGGCTGCAAGCGCCGCCAGCACATTCTCAACGTTGTGAAGCCCGCGCAATTGCATCTCGTCTCGCGTAACCAGCACTCGCTCCGCCTGAAAAGTTCTGGAAACAAGCTCGCGCCCGTTTCTCAGAAAAAGTCCCTCTTCCAACTCGCGCCGAACGCTAAAAAGCGTGACGTGCGCCCTCAGCCCTCTGGCCCACGTCGAAACTATCTCGTCATCCGCATTCAGAATCGCAATGTCTTCATCCGTCTGGTTGCGAAAGACGTTGTGTTTAGCGGCGGCGTAGTCCATCACGGATTCGTAGCGATCCATGTGGTTCGGCGTCACGTTCAAACAGAGCGCGACCGCCGGATGAAAATTCTTAACCGTCTCCAGTTGAAAGCTTGAGACTTCAACGACCGTCCAGCCATTCTCAACCGAATTATCAACGAGCGAGGTAAGCGGCGTGCCTATGTTGCCGCCCACCTGTACTTTCAATCCCGCGTCTTTCAAAAGCTCTCCGATGAGAGTCGTCGTCGTCGTCTTCCCGTTCGTGCCTGTGATTGCGACCAATGAACCACGCAAATATCTCGACGCCAGTTCGATTTCCCCGATTACTTCAGCGCCCGCGCGATCCGCGTAGCGAACCGGGATGCTCTTAACCGGAACGCCCGGACTAATCACTACAAGCTCGACTTGATCCAGCAGCCACATTGGAACGTCGCCCGCGATCAACCCGACGCCCTGCTCCTTCAAAGAGAGCGCATCCTGAGACCATTCTTCAATCGGCTTGCGGTCGTTGAGAGCGACGATTGCTCCGCGCTCTTTCAAGAATCGCGCGCTGGCCGTGCCGCTTCTGGCTGCGCCGATAATCAGAACTTTTTTCCCGGCTACTTCCAAACTATGCTTTCAAAGACCTCTACAAAAATTTTTCCTTAGCGCAGCTTCAGCGTCGAAAGGCTCAGGAGCGCGAACAGTATTGCCAGAATCAGGAATCGAAAGACAACTTTCGTCTCGACCGTTCTAGGCCCGAAGCGATTCTCCCACCTAAGCTCGAAGTGATGATGAAGCGGAGCCATCTTGAAGATGCGGCGACCTGTCATCTTAAAAGAGGCCACCTGCAACATCACCGACAGCGCTTCTATAACGAACACGCCGCCGACCATCAGCAGCATGAACTCAAGCTTCGTCAGCACCGCAATCGTTCCAATGGCTCCGCCTATGGCAAGGCTTCCCACGTCGCCCATGAACACTTGCGCGGGCGGCGCGTTGTACCAGAGAAACCCCAGACTCGCCCCGGCCATCGCGCCGCAGAAGACTGTCAACTCCGCCGCCTCCGGTCTCCACGTCAAATCCAGGTATCTGGCCCAGCGCGCGTCGCTTATCAAATAGGTGAACGCCGTCAGCGCAGACATCGCTATGAAAGTCACGCTGATGGCAAGCCCGTCCAGCCCGTCCGTCAGGTTCACGGCGTTCGATGAGCCTAAGAGCACGACCATGATGAGCAGCAGGTAGAGATACGGCCCTATGTAGCTCACGCCCGCAGGCTCAGCCGTCAGCTTGAAGAAAGGGATGTTCACGTTCCACGAATATCTGGTGGAAAAGTAGAGAACAGCCCAGATGGCTATAGCTACGGCGAACTGCCCGGCCAGTTTTTTGCGACCCGTCAGCCCCAGGCTCTGCTTGTGCACGACCTTTTTGTAATCGTCCAGAAAGCCTATTGTTCCAAACAGCAGCATAGACGCGATGGCTATCCAGACGTATAGACTGGACGACCAGCTATCCAGCCTTGCCCAGAGCAGCGTCGAGATGACGACGGAGCCTACTATGAGCACGCCGCCCATCGTCGGAGTGCCGCGCTTTACAAGATGCGCCTGCGGCCCCTCTTCACGAATCTGCTGTCCTACGTTCAAGCGCGCGAGCCACACTATGACGTTTCGTCCGAACACCAGCGAGATCAGAAGAGCCGTCACGGAAGCGTAAGCCGTGCGGAACGTCACATACTGAAAGACGTTGAGCGCCTTGACGAGATACGACTCCCCTTCCTTCAGGTGGTTGTAAAGCAGCTCGTAAAAGAAGTAGTAGATCATCTCGAATCGGTGATAAGAGAAGCGGTGATGAGTGATAAGAAAGAGCGTTTCTCTCATCACTTATCACTTATCACTTATCACTTTTCTTCCTCCGCACCGGCTAATGGGAAGCGGTCACGCAGTCGCTTCACTACTTTGTCCGTCTCGACGCCGCGCGAGCCTTTGATTAGAACCAGATCGCCTTCACGAATCTCCGCAAGGAGCGCCGTGGCGACTTCCTCCGAAGTTTCAAAGAAGCGTGTTTGATCATTGCTCATCCCGGCTTCGCGCGCGCCATCTATCATCTCGCGGGCCAAATCACGCACGCCCCACAGAAGGTCAACGTTCAGGCTGGCAATCTCGCGCCCGGTCTCGCGGTGCATTCGCGCTTCTTCCTTCCCAAGCTCAAGCATCTCGCCCGCAACGATTATCTTACGTCGTGCGCGCACGCCGCCTTCAACGATTGTGCGAACCATGTTGAGAAGAGCGCGCGGGTTAGAGTTGTAGGAATCGTCAACGACCGTGAACCCGGCTGCGAAATCCAGAACCTCGCCGCGCATCTCCGTTGCGTGCGCGCTTCCGAGAGCATCGGCAATCGCTTCTGCGCTCATCTCGAAACAGGTAGCAACAGCAGCAGCAGCGAGCGCATTCACCAGATTATGTCTTCCGGGGAGCGGCAGCATAGCTTCGGCCATCCCAAGCGGCGTGCGCAGGCGGAAGCGTACGAGGCCGAGCCTTTCGTGCTCGATTTCTGTAGCCATCACGTCTGCCTCCCTCTCAATGCCGAAGAAGATAGTGCGCCCCGCGTGCTTCTCCTTCATCTGAGCTACGCGAGCGTCGTCCGCGTTTAGAACCGCCACGCCTCCGGGTTTCAAGCCTTCGACCAGTTCGGCCTTAGCTTCGGCGATTCGCTCAATCGTCCCGAAGTATTCAAGATGCGCGGGCGCGACGCAAAGCTCTACTCCAACGTCGGGCGGCGTTATCTTGCAAAGACGCGCTATCTCTCCAGTAGGACTTGACATGCCCATTTCCAGCACTGCCATGTCGAAATCATCCGGGCTTCTGCCTCCCGTAACCATTTGCAAGACGGAGAGCGGAAGGCCCAGGCCGTTGTTGTAATTTCGCTCGCTCTTGTGCACGCGACGACCCGAAGCGCTGAGCACATGCGCTGTCAAATCCTTAGTCGTAGTCTTCCCGGCGCTTCCCGTTATTCCTACAACCGGACGATTCCAACGCTCGTAAACTCCGTGCGCGAGTTTTTGCAGAGCAGCAATCGCATCTTCAACCAGCAGGAGTTTCCCCTGAAGCGCTTCAAGGTTTCGGTCGCCGCGAACGCGCTCGGCGCGAGCGACGCAAGCAAGCGCGCCACGCCCCAGTGCGTCCGGGATGAAATGATGCGCGTCAACGAACTCGCCATTAAATCCTGCGCGCGTGTAATCCTCCTGTGATAGCGCGAAGAAAAGCTCGCCCGGCGCAACCGTGCGCGAATCAATAGAAAAGCCTGTGATCTCTTTGTCAAAGAACTCCGCGCTTGATGAGCCGCCAGCGGCAGCCGTAGCGTCCATCAAGCTCGCTGCAAACCTTATATTCACACCCTTCCAACCTACCCTTTCACGCTCGCCCTACCGATTCAAGAAGAACGCGAAAGCGTCCTGACTTTTGAATCGCTCAGCGAGACTGAAGTTCCAGAGCTTCCAGCGCCGACGCATCTTCTGCCGCCGCATCTGAAAGCTCACAGTTGGAAGTTTGCGACAAAATCTCTTCTAAGCCAAACGCGCTTGCGTCATCTTCGTTTAGAGTCATCTCAACGCGCGCAAGGCGCACCCGGCGCAAACGTCTTCGACAATCGTTGATTCTCTCTCTGACCACAGACTCACGCTCGCTCGTTCGATGCTGGGGGAACATATGCAAGGGATGAGGGATGAGGGCGGAGGGATGAATAAGAAGGAATGAATGCGTCAGCACGCAATTGGCTCAACCTATTTCATCCCTCATCCCTCATCCCTCCTCTCATTCCTTTCTCCTGAAATGAATGTGAACCACTTGACCTACTTCTATCTCCGTGCCGGGTGCAGGCTGTTGGCGTTGCGCTCGGCCTTCGCCTTCTGTTTCCAGTTGAAGACCTAGCTGCGCGCAGATGCGCGCTACATCGCGCACGCTGCGGCCTCGAACATCCGGCATCAGCACGGCGTTTCGCGTCGCCGGGGCATAAACAACTTCGCTCAAACCTGAACCATGATTTGCATCCGCCGCTTGCGGCAGCGTCGCCTGCTGGGCTTGGCGCTCGCGCTCCAACTGCTCGCGCACGCGCTCGCTCTCTTCCGCCGCATGCGGTGATTGCGCTATGAGGTCGCCACCGGCAGATTGGCGAATCTGCGTGTCGGGCGAGACGTTCAAGTCTGGCAGAATCTGTTCGGCTATCTCGCGGAAGACGGGAGCGGCCACGTCGCCGCCGTGATAGGAGCCGACAGGTTCGTCAATCACCACGATGATGACGACCGCAGGATTTTCGGCGGGCGCAAATCCTACGAATGAGCCTATGTACTTCGTCGTCGAATAGGTGTGCGTGCGCGGATCAATCTTCTGCGCAGTGCCCGTCTTGCCTGCGGCTGAGTAGCCATTCAACTGCGCCAGTTTCGCCGTGCCGTTCAACGTCACGCTCTCAAGCATCCCGCGCAATGTGCGCGCAGTCTCGGCGCTAACAACGCGATGCTGCTCCGGCTGAGCGGTAAACGCGACAGCGCCATCGGGCGCTCGTATCTCACGTACAAGGTGCGGGGCAATGCGCATACCGTCGTTCGCAATCGTTCCGAACGCCGCAGCGACCTGAAGCGGAGTGACGCCCACCTCCTGTCCTATCGCAATCGAACCCATAGAAGAGGGCTGCCACCTGGCGACGGGGCGAACTAATCCGGCGGTCTCGCCTGGAAGCTCAACGCCTGTGCGCGAGCCGAAGCCGAAGCGCGTGATGTAGTCGTGCATGCGCTCATCGCCCACGCGCAAGCCCAACTTGATAGCGGCCACGTTGCTGGATTTAGCCAGCGCGTCAATCAGAGTCAGAGTCCCGAACGGGTGATGGTCGTGAACCAATCGCCCCGCGACTGTAATCGAACCCATCTGGCAATCAATTCGATCCGTGGGCTTCGCCAATCCCTCTTCGATGGCGGCTGAGTAAGCGACTATCTTGAAGGTGGAGCCAGGCTCATAAACATTCTGAAGCGCCTGGTTGGCGCGAACCTGCGGCTGAACGGAGCGCGCGTCGTTCGGATCGAACGTGGGCGCGTTGGCTAGAGCCAGGATTTCACCCGTGCGCGGGTCCAGCACTATAGCGGTTCCAGACTTCGCGTGCGCTCGCTCTACTGCATCCGCTAGCGCCTGCTCCGTGCGATACTGAACCATCTGGTCAATCGTCAGCACAACAGTCTGACCAGTGCGACCGCCAACTTCCGTGCTCGTGTAAGCACGATGTCTCGCATCCGTCTCAAAGAAGAAGCGTCCCGCTTCACCGCTTATTCGCTCGTTGAAAGATTGCTCTATACCGCCCAAACCTGTTTCATCTAATCCTACGAAGCCCAGGACATGAGCGGCGAGCGCTCCGTTCGGGTAAAAGCGTTTCGGCTCCTTGCGCGAGTAAACGCCCTCTATGTCGAGCGCGTTGATTCTCTCTGCTTGCTCATGATCTACTTTGCGCGCGACCCAGAGGAATTTCCTGTTCGCTCCTTGCGCATCTCTGATTTTCGTGGCAAGCGCACGCCCGTCTGCACCGATTAATGGCGCAAGGCGCGAGGCCACTTCGTCAACCTCCTGAATCTCACCGGGAACAATGAAGAACGATTCCACATCAACGCTACGCGCAAGCTCACGCCCGGAACGATCCAGCACAAGCCCGCGCAAAGAGCTTATCTCTACAGCCCCCTCCTGCTGCTCACGCGCGCGCACCGTAAGCCAGTCGTGCCTGAACGTCTGAAGGTAGACGAGCCGCACACCTATCGCCAGCATCCATAGAACGAGCAAAGACGCTATTGTCAGCGCGCGCACATGTGAGGCATCAGGGCGTGCTTTCATCGAGGCGGCGGAACGTCGAAGCATGTTCGTGTCGTTTTCTTTCTTCGGTTTTAGCGCGCTCGCATTCAAACGGGATACGCGCGCAGGCATTTACGTCAGACTTTCAAAGAGAACTCTTAGCGGGCGAACGCGAGGGGGAGATTCAAGCGCGCACATGACTGGCGCTTGATTGCCGTCATGCGCCTTCTGCTACGGTCAACGGCGGAGCGCAACTGAAGGATTGACAAAAGCCGTAGTGGGGCGCGGCAAAACTCCATCATCACTTTTCTTGACTTCCAATTGCTCCGGGCGCACAGGTTGCAAGCCCAACTCACGCGCAGCCGATTCAAGGCGCGCAGGCGACGTGGCCTGTTCGCGTTCCAACAGAAGACGACGCTGCTCTTCAAGAAGCTGCTCACGTTCGCAACGCAGTCTTTCGCTCTCGTAGCCGTAGCGCACTGCGGCGAAATGTTGCCCGGCTGCAAAGACGAATCCGCCCGCCAAGCTTAGCCCGCAGAAGAGCAGCATCGCCAGACGCGAGAGCGCACGCATATCGCGCTCACGCAGTACAACAGAGTTCCGTTGTGTCTGGGGTAATCTTCTCATCAGCGGCCTTAAGAGCCTCTCTTTCGGGTCAGGTGTTAATGCTTGAAGCCGAACTCAGATTTTTTTGAACTCCTGAATTTCAGCCAGTGTCAAGTTTGCGGCAAGCTCGCAGCTTGGCGCTGCGCGAGCGGGGGTTCTCTGCTACTTCACTTTCGCCCGGCGCAACAGGGCGTCGCGTCAAAATCTCAACGGCTCGTCTTGCGCCGCACGAGCAAACAGGCGCACGCGGCGGGCACATGCACTGCCCGGCGTTTCGACGTAGCGCCTGCTTGATGATGCGATCTTCAAGCGAGTGAAAGCTGATCGCTACGAAGCGTCCGTCCTTTTGTAAAAGATCAATAGCGTCGTCAACGAAACGGTCTAATCCTTCAAGCTCTCTGTTGACGGCGATGCGCAGCGCCTGAAAAGTTCGCGTTGCCGGATGAACTCGCTCCCCTTTCCGATAACCAACTGCACGAGCGACCAGTTCCGCCAACTCCCGCGTACTGCCCACAGGTTCGCTGCGCTCTCTTCTTTCAACTACCAGTCTGGCGATGCGGCGCGAACGCCTTTCCTCACCGTATTCATAAATTATTCGCGCAATCTCTTCCTCAGAGAGACGCGCGAGCAATTCGGCGGCAGTCTCCTCATCGCTCCCGGCATTCATGCGCATATCAAGCGGCGCATTGTGACGAAAGCTGAAGCCGCGCTCGCTTGAATCAAGCTGGAGCGAGGAGACGCCCAAATCCACCAGCACCCCTTGCACCTGTCTCTCGCCCAACTCTTCGAGCACGCGCCCTATATCTCGGAAATCCGCGTGCACGCCCCGAAACCGTTCGCCAAATCTTGCGAGGCGCTCTGTAGCCCAACGGAGCGCCTCGCTGTCGCGGTCAATTCCAATGACACGCGCGCCGTCAGAGGCTTCGAGAATCGCTTCGCTGTGTCCGCCAAGCCCCAACGTGCCGTCAACGAAGAGACCGCCTTGCTCAGGCCGCAACAGCTCAATAGTCTCTCGGAGCAGCACGGGGCGATGGGGCGCGCCCATGCCCCCCACAAGCGCAACCATCACCACCGCCCCGTGATCTCGTTCAAAGAACTGATTGGTGTGATAAGTGATAAGTGATAGGTGATAAGTAAAAGCTTCATCCCTATAGCCCTACATCTTTCTCATCACTTTTCAATCTATTAAATTCCGAGCCGCGCAACCGCCGCTTCGTCTTCTTCCGTATAAGGGTCTGAGAGCAGGCGCTGTTGGAAACGCTCAAGCTCCCAAACTTCCAGGTAAGTCAAATAGCCGAGCACAGCAACCTCGCCCATAACTCCCGCGCTCTTTCGCAGCAACGGGTGGATGAGCACGCGGCCCTGATTGTCCATTGACGCCTGCTGGCCGTAGTAGTTAGTTCGGTCAAGGAACTTTCGCCGCGCAGGGTCCATTGAAGGCAGAAGCGCAAGCCTTTGCTCAATTGACTCCCATTCGGGCAGAGGGTAAATTCTTACGTTCTCGCCCGTCAGGCTTGTTACATAAAGGTCTGCGCCATGCCTCTCCTCTATGAGCCTGCGGAAGGGAGTTGGTATTTTCAATCGCCCCTTCGAGTCCATCCGCGCCGTGTAATTTCCTCTTAACATAGGCTTTGGGCGGCTGGCACAAGGCGCTAGGTGCTTAAAAGCTCTAGTAAAACTTTAGAAGTCAGGCATAAGCTACTCAAACCAGCCCACTTCCGACCACTTTTCTCCACCCGCCGCGCATAGTACGCCCCTATTTTCAGGCTGTCAAGCACAAAAAACGGTAAAAACATAGATTTTTTAAGCACGATTTGGTGTAAATTTGCGAGTCTGAGTGCTTAGGTGGGCCAACTGATTTAAGCGGTCTGTGGCAGTTTTGTACGATTTGAGGCCGTTTAAGGAAGCAGGTCTTATATTCTTACATAGCCAATCGGTCTGGCATAATGTATAGTGGCGGGCAATGCCGCTCTATAATTTTTAGAATCTTTCGGCAAAGAGCAGATTGGATGGAGATACGCTTTGGCGGACTTCTGCTGTTCGGCGCTTTGGCCGCAGTAGCCAACCTTGTGGGTGGGCTACTGCTCACTTCTTCCGGGGCGCACAAGCTTAACGACCGATTCTTAAAATACCTGGTCGCCCTCGGCGCAGGTTTCATGCTCGCAGCTATCTTTATAGAGATCGTCCCGGAAACTGTCAGCATCTGGACGAGCGGAAACGTAGGTGCGGTAGCAGCAGAAAATATCATAGGCGCGATGACGCTGCTTCTTGCCGGATACCTTTTAATTCAGCTTTTCGAACATACACTCGCTCCCCATTTTCACTTCGGCGCAGAGACACACCCTGAATCCGTCTTAAGGCCGTCGGCGGCTTACAAGGCTATAGGCGGACTGCTTATTCACACTTTCTTCGACGGAGTATCAATCGCCGCCGCGTTTCTAGTGAAGTTCAAAGTGGGGCTGCTCGTATTCATAGCAATCCTGCTGCATAAGATGCCCGAGGGATTCACTGTAGCTTCTATAATGCTCGCTTCGGGACGCTCCAGGAAGAAGGCTAATCTGGCTTCGCTGGCAATCGGCGCGGCAACGTTTATAGGCGTAATCGCTGTGGCAATTCTAAAAGGCAGGAGCGCTTCCATCATCGCTTATGCTCTGCCATTTTCGGCTGGGGTTACGCTTTATGTAGCGGCGAGCGACCTAATCCCGGAGGTCAATCATAAAGAGGAGAAGAATCCTATGGTCTCCATAGTAGTCTTTGGCGGCGTAGCGCTCTTCTACATATTGCACAGACTGATTGAAAGATAGGCAGTGAAATAAAGCGGGAATAGCTTCGTAATTCTTTTGCTACCTGTTATTGCTAATTTCAACCCAAGTATGATCCGGTCGTTCATCAGAAGAGCACACGTTATCAAAGTAAACATGGTGCTGGCGTGTGCGCTTCTCTGCTGTACTGCGTCGCTCGCCCAGACCACGCAGTCTCCCGTCCCGCAGCCCAATCCTCCTACGCCTGTAGTTGATCTGGCTAACGTGATTGACGACGCAACGGAGCAGCGGCTGAACAATGTGCTGATGAACTTGAGCGAAAGTAAGCAGGCCAATGTAGAGATGGGTGTTGTCACGGTCAGCACAACGGGTGGTCAGCCAATTGAAGACTACTCGCTGGCGATAATGCGCGGCTGGGGCATTGGTGCAAGAGATAAGGGCGGGGTGCTTCTGGTTGTTGCCGTCAACGACCGAAAATATTTTACGCAGGTGAGCCGTCACTT
>DATHJK010000098.1:0-2262 GCA_035316225.1 Pyrinomonadaceae bacterium | reverse complement strand
GTTCTTACTGCTCGCGGCTGCGACGTTGGTCTCGTCGTAGGCTCGCACATTCCAGAAAATTGAGTATATGTCTGCCGTTGTTGAAATCGAAAATTTGACGAAGGACTACGAAGTCGGCTTCTGGCGCAAGAGAAAGGTGCGCGCGCTTGACGGCCTGTCTCTGGCTGTGGAGCGCGGCGAAATCTTCGGTTTCCTCGGCGCGAACGGTGCGGGGAAAACAACCACGCTGAAGCTTCTGATGCGATTAATCTATCCGACCGCCGGACGAGCAAACATTCTGGGACAAGATATTGGCAACGTACAGATGCACGCTCGTCTTGGCTACCTGCCGGAAAATCCTTACTTCTACGACTACCTGACGGCGCGAGAATTTCTGGAATACTGCGCAGAGCTTTTCGGCTACAGCAAGCGCGAGCGAACGGAGCGCGCAAGAGAGATGCTCACGCGCGTCTCTCTTGAAGAAAAGAGTTGGGACAAGCAGCTACGAAAATTTTCCAAAGGTATGTTGCAGCGCGTTGGTCTGGCTCAATCGCTGGTCAGCGATCCTGAGATTATTTTCCTTGATGAACCGATGAGCGGCCTTGACCCGGTGGGGCGGCGCGAGGTGCGCGATCTCATTGCTTCTCTTCGGGCGCGCGGCACAACCGTCTTCATGTGCACACACATACTCTCGGACATTGAAGTGCTATGCGACCGCGCGGCGATTATGAAGCACGGGCGTCTGGCGCATGTAGGCACAATCGAAGAGTTGCACAAACGCGCGGGTCAGAGCAGTCGGCTTGAAATGGTTGTTGCGGGCGTCGAAGCCGATAACCTCTCCGGTATGTTTTCTTCTGTCAAAGGAGTAGGCGTCACCTCGCACCCGGGCGGCGCTCGCATTGAACTCGCTGACGAAAGGCAGGTGGATGATGCGCTTGCTGCTGTGCGCTCCGCAGGTGGCCGACTCATCTCAGTCCAACCCGTCAGGCAATCATTGGAAGAACTGTTTGTAAAAGATTAGGGGCAACAGGGAAAATGGTTAAAAGGGGAAAAGGGAAAAGCAAAAGAGTCAGACTATTGATTGCTGCTTTTCTTCTCTTCGCCTTCTCCTCTCTTACCTTTTTTCCTTTTCCCCCTGCCTGCTTTGCTCAGCGCAGCGACGTTGATCTGTTGATTCAGAGAATCGAATCGCATTACGGGCGTATGCGCGGGCTGTCTGCGGATTTCGAGCAGGTCGCAAGCGCTCCGGGCGTGCGAGAGCGGCGCGAGCGCGGCACTCTTGTATTGCGCCGTCCCAGGCTGATGCGCTGGGAGTACGAGTCGGGCAAGCTTTTTATAGTCAACAACCGTGAGGTCTGGTTCTATGTGCCCGCAGACCGCGAGGCAACACACGCGCAGGTTGACGAGGTTTCGGATACAAGATTTCCCTTCCTCTTTCTTCTCGGCAACATGAACCTGCGACGCATCTCTCGCTCCATAACACTGGCCGATGGCGATCAGCAGTCCGGCACGCGCTCTCTGCGCATCATCCCGCGCGATGCAAACGGCCTGCGCGAAGTCATTCTTGAGACTTATTCTGATGGAAGAATTTCAAAAGTGAAGATGACGGACGAGAGCGGCGCTCGCTCGGAAATCTCTCTGACGAACTTGAGGGAAAATTCGATTGCGCCCCTGACCGCTTTTCAATTTCAACCGCCCGCGGGAGTGACGGTCAGAACGATGAGATGAAGTGAGTCAACTTCGTAGAGAATTCCCTTATCTTCCAAAGCTCCCGCGCCTTTTCTTTCCAATTCACTGAAGCCTTATCGCCGTTATCTTCATCTGCAAGCTTGCGCGGTCGTCCGATTCCCTGAAGCCCTCCATCCCGACATGCACTTCAGTGGTCTTGTTGTTTTCAAGTTCGGGCGCGCGACCGGGAATCCAGATTATCGTGCGCGCTTTGACCGGCTTCTTCTGCATGTCCAGCACTGCTGCGTAAATCTCAAGGCCGGTTACGGTGCGCCCTGAAAAGTTTCGCACGGTCGTTCTCAGATCCATCACTATGTCGCCTAAGGCGCGTCTGGCCTCGGTCGCTTCCGCATCGTCCATTCTGATGTTCTGCATCGCCTGCTGAAACTCCGGCGTGCCTTCGTGCATGACGCCCGCGCCTTGAAGTCTGGCCTCGCCAGTGCCGCTGCCAGCAGGCGTCGGTCGCGTTATCAAGTAGATCAGCCCTCCAATCAAGAGCAACGAAACAACGCCTACGATAATGAAGATGGTTCGACGCGCACTGTCGGTTTCGTT
>DATHJK010000097.1:0-3940 GCA_035316225.1 Pyrinomonadaceae bacterium | reverse complement strand
CCGAAGAAGGCCGTGCAGCAGATTCACGAATTCGGCGGCGCAATCGGCGGCCCCATCATCAGGAACAAGACTTTCTTCTTCTTCGATTATCTGGGTGGGCGCAACAATCTTCCGCAGGAGATACGCTCGACTGTTCCTTCGGCGTTGATGCGTGCCGGAAACTTTTCAGAGTTTGACGCGCCTGTGATCAATCCGCTCACAGGCGTCGCATTCCCCGGCAACATCATCCCGGCGGCACAGATCAGCCCAGTCTCGCAGAAGTTCTTCAACCTGTTCCCGCTGCCGAATTTTCCAAGAAGAAATCCCGGCCAGAACGACAACAACTATTTCGCCACGCGCGATGTGCGTGAGGTGGTCAACAACTTCGACATCAAGATTGACCATCATATAAATTCATCTAACACGCTCAGTGGTCGCTTCAGCTACCAGAACCAGAGCAACGTGCGCGGCTCGTTCTTCGCGCAAGTGCCCGCAGGGTTCGGCGCAGGAAATGAGATCGGCAACTCGCGCCAGATAGCCATCACTGACACGCACACATTCAGCCCGACCATCTTGAATGAGGCGCGCTTCGGCTTTACTAAGCTGGATATTGGTATTCTCAACTGCGGAGTTGGCGGCGCTTGCGGCATCAGCGCCTCTTTCGCGCAGGAAGTCGGCGTTGCAAACGTCAACGACGGGACATTCGAGCAGTCAGGCTCGATGCTGGTCGGCGGCTTCGGCAACGGCTTCGTGGAGTTCGCGGGCGACGGCGGCCCCTTCATAGTCAATAGCCGTAATCCTTACTTCGCAGACACCCTGACAGTGATTAGAGGCAGAAGCACTTTCAAGGTTGGAGCCGAAAGTCGCCTGCGTTATGTGACTACAATTGACGGCGGGCGCACAGGCGGCTTGAAGGGCAACTTCTCTTTTGCAGATAACGGTACAGCCACAGGGCCGAATCCCAATTGCCCTGCGGGGTCTGGAACAAACGCGGCTTGCTTCGTTGACCAGAACGGAATCGCGTTCGGCGGCACTGGCAACGCAATGGCGAACCTGCTTGATCGCAACGTAGCGGCGCTACAGTTCTTCCGAGGCAGCGTGCCGGGCGGCGCGTTCCACCTTCGCTCTGAAGAGTTGGGGTTGTTCGTGCAGGATGATCTTAAAGTTAACTCGAACCTGACGCTCAATCTTGGATTGCGCTGGGACTATTTCCCGCCGCAGCACGAGAGGAACGGGCGGCTTGGAAACTATGATCCGACAACGCGCACGGTCATTGTCGCGCAAGGGTCTGGCGACACGCTCATACAGGCTGACAGAAACAACTTTGGCCCGCGCGCAGGGTTCGCTTACGCATTCGGCGCAGACCGCAACATGGTGATTCGCGGCGGCTACGGTCTGCTCTATACGCTGGACGCTACAGACCGTCCTCCGCTAGTGCAGAACCCGCCGTTCACAAACAGCATAGGCTATAACAATGCGTTCGACTCTTCTACCCCGCGCAGCGTATTCAATCTGCAAACGGGCGCGCCGAACGTGCCGACAGTCAGCCCGACCGCGCTGAATCTTCCGGGGCTTACAGTCTTCCGACAAGACCCGAACCAGCGCACGGCCTACGTTCACGAGTTCAACATCACATACCAGATTCAATTATGGCACGACTGGGCTTTCGACATAGGCTACGTGGGTAACCGCACGCATAATTTGCTGGTCACGCGCGACATCGGCGGCTCAGGCACAGCCGAGGCGCGCAACGCGGGCGGGTCTTTCCTGACGGCGAGGTTATATACGAACGCGGCTGATGCATCGTATAACGGCCTTCAGATGCAGTTGCAGAAGCGGCTCTCGCATAATGTGCAGGGACAAATCTCTTACACATTCTCGAAGAACACGGACACTTCAACGGGAGTCTTCGCGGGCATAGGCGAAGGGCGCGGCACGCAGGGAGGCCCGCAAAATCCTTTCTGCCCCGTTGAATGCGAGCGAGGCATTTCGTCGCTGGATGTCAGGCATCTTCTATCTGCGGACGTGATAATAGATATGCCTTTCGGTAGAGGCCAACGATACTTGAGCGACGCGCACGGGATTGCGAATAAGCTAATCAGCGGGTTCCAGTTGAACTTTATAGTCAACGGGCGCTCCGGCTATCCGTTCACTGTCGTGAGCAACAACAACTCAGGTCGTCGCGCCTCGCTCACAGGCACTGTCGGGCCATTCGATAGTGTTCCGGCTGGACGTTTTCTGAATCCTGCCGCGTTCAGAGACCCGGCAGGCGCATGTCCTGGGCCAGAATGTGTCGTGAACGCAGCGGGCACGCAGATACGCTTCGGCAGTCTTGGTCGAAACACATTCACGGGACCGGGCTTCGTGCGCACAGACATGTCCATCTTCAAGAACACGGCGATAACCGAGAACGTGAGGATGCAGATTGGGCTGGAACTCTTCAACCTGTTCAATCAGGCTAACTTCACCGTGCCGAATAACAACATTGACGATCCCGGATCGTTCGGTCGCTTCGACGCGGCGCTCCCGGCTCGCGTGATTCAGTATCGCGTGAAGTTCCTCTTCTAAACGGTAAATCTTCGCCGCGAGTCTCTTCACAGTTGGTACAGAGACTCGCGGCGAGCATCTTCGGAGCGATGGGGCGGTTGACTATCGCTCGGGCGAGTTCTTCTCTTAAAAAAAACGACCGGGCGTCCCCGAAGAGGAAGCGCGCGCGGTCGTTTTTTGTTAGAATGGCGCGCGCTTTTGCGGCTCGAAAGGTTCAAGTCTCCCCAGGACTGCCAAGCACTCTATCAGTATGAAGTATCGCTTACCCGTTCTTGCCCTCTTTCACCTGGTCTGCTCGGCAACAGTTCTGTTGGGACAGACGGCATCCGCGCCCACACCTACTGTGGCCGAGCGCTCGCACGTCGAGCGATTCAGCACGCCCAGAGTGCGCGACGAGCGCGCGGAATCGGAAGCGACGAGAAAGCTCGCAGCGAATCCGAACGATGCGGA
This sequence comes from Pyrinomonadaceae bacterium, assembly GCA_035316225.1. Classification (GTDB taxonomy): domain Bacteria; phylum Acidobacteriota; class Blastocatellia; order Pyrinomonadales; family Pyrinomonadaceae; genus 3-1-20CM-3-53-8. The sequence continues at coordinate 964 of DATHJK010000097.1, read as the reverse complement.
AGCGCTTCGCACACGAGCCTACGCGCGCATGGGACTTCAGCGATACCCCGAAGCTCTGGAAGATTTGCGGCGCTCTCTCACCATTGAGCCTAACAACGTGACGGTCAAGGCCAATTACGGTTACGTTCTCTGGAAACTGGGGCGTCGCGCTGAAGCCATCAACGAGGAGCGCGAGGCCGTCAAGCTGGACGAAAAGAATTTCACTGCGCAATATCAACTGGGGCGCTTTCTGATGTTCAGCGGCGGCGAGCAGAACTTGAGAGAAGCTGCCACGCACCTGCGCCGCGCGCTGGAGATTGACCCGCGACAATCGGAGATACGTTTCGACCTTCTGGCAGCCTATCGCACGCTGGGCGATACCGCTCAGGCCATAGCTCAACTGAATCTCTTGCAGGACTCGCGCCCGGCAGACCCGCGAGTCACATACGTTGACGCGCTGCTTGCTTCGGATCGCGGCGATTTGAATGCAGCCGTAACCGGCTTTCGCCAGGCGCTTCGTCTGGACCCGAACCTTTACGGCGCGAAGCAGGATTTGGGACTTGCGCTGATTAAGCTGAAGAAGTGGAATGAATCGGCAGAAGTTTTCGCAGACCTTGCGCGCCAGCAATCCGATTCAGTCGAGATCGCATACTTCAACGCGCTCTCGCTCTTCAACACAGGGCGAAGTGATGACGCAGAGCGGGAAGCGCGTCGCGCGCTTCGTCTTGATGCGGGCGCGGCTGCTGCGCACACGCTTCTGGGAATCATACTCGCGGCGCGCGGCGGCCACGACGCTGAAGCAAGCGAGGCGCTGACGCAGGCAGTAGCGCTCGATCAAAACAGTTTCGACGCGCGCTTTTATCTTGGGCGCGTTCAGTACGCTATGCAGGACTATGCGAGCGCCGTGAAGAGTCTGCGTGGAGCAATCGCTCTGGACGGGCGCAACCCTGAAGCACGTTTCTTCCTCGGCACTGCTCTGGAATCT
>DATHJK010000096.1:0-3550 GCA_035316225.1 Pyrinomonadaceae bacterium | reverse complement strand
CGGCAAGTGATAACGGCTCTCAACTCCGTGCCTTCAACTACGCCTACCGGCTCGTACGAGAGTATCCGTCAGTTGATCGTGGACTTCTCCTGATGGGGCCGTGCGGTATAGGGAAGACTCACCTCGCAGCCGCGATCTTGCGCGGCCTCATTGAGAAAGGAATCTCTTGCTTGTTTTACGAATTTGGTGCGCTCCTAAAAGAGATTCAGGAGTCTTACAATCCAGTCTCACAAACGTCGGAATTGAAAGTCCTGGCACCTGTCTTTGAGATCGAGGTGTTGGTGCTTGACGAACTGGGTGCTGCGAAGCCGACGGATTGGGTACATGATACGATGATGCAAATCATCAACACGCGTTATAACGACAGGAAGTTGATTATTTTTACGACCAACTACATAGACGAGCGCCGCGGCCATAAAGACGAGGTGCTCGAAGATAGAATCGGTGTGCGGTTGAGAAGTCGTCTGTATGAGATGTGTAAAACAGTTATAATGGAAGGTGAAGACTTCAGGCGGAAATTCGATGCTGAAGCTCATATACTATCGTAAAGGAATTCATTGTGACTGAAGCCTTAACCTCGCCTTCTCACATTAGCAATTTCATCGAGCGCTGGGCGGCATCCGGAGCGGCTGAACGCGCTAATTATCAAATCTTCCTCACCGAACTCTGTGATGTTCTACAAGTCCCAAGACCCGAACCTACCAGACCTGATGAAGATGAGAATGCCTACGTTTTTGAAAAGACGGTGACATTCCATCACGGCGATGGCTCTACTAGCACCGGACGCATTGACCTTTACAAACGTGGCTCATTCGTCCTCGAAGCAAAGCAGGGAAGCGAACAGCCTAATGGTGAGCAAGCACAAGCTGAGTTGATTCCGAGAACAAGGCGGACAAGACGAAGAGGAACTGCTGTGCGCGGCACACAGGGCTGGGACGAAGCGATGCTCGCGGCCCGTGGACAGGCAGAACAATATGCGCGCGCCCTTCCTGTTTCGGAAAGCCGTCCACCCTTCCTTATCGTCGTAGATGTTGGACACTCCATCGCGCTCTACGCCGAGTTCTCGCGCACCGGCGGTGCCTACGTTCCGTTTCCTGATTCCGTCAAGTTTCGCATCCCCTTACGCGACCTTGAGCGCGAAGAAGTACGCGAACTACTCAGAACGGCCTGGACTAACCCGCTTGCCCTCGATCCGAGCAGTCGTAGCACACGCATTACCCGCGATATAGCTGAGCGCCTGGCTCGCCTCGCCAAATCTTTAGAGGCATCAGGCCACAAGGCTGAGCGCGTGGCAGCGTTCCTGATGCGCGCCATCTTCACGATGTTCGCTGAAGACGTGCGCCTCATCCCTAAAAATAGCTTCGCAGAGCTTCTGGAATCTTTGCGCAACCAGGTTTCGATCTTCCCGGACATGGTTGAATCAGTATGGCGTGCTATGGCTGAGGGGAGTTTTTCTCCGACGCTAAGACAAAAGCTTCTGCGATTTAACGGCGGGCTGTTCGAGAGTGCAGAGGCTTTGCCAGTCAACGAGGAGCAGCTAGAGCTACTTATCGAAGCGAGCCGCGCTGACTGGCGCGATGTCGAACCGGCCATCTTCGGCACGCTTCTCGAACAGGCTCTGGATCCCATAGAGCGACACCGCCTGGGCGCGCACTACACGCCACGCGCTTACGTTGAACGGCTTGTGATGCCAACAGTAATTGAACCGCTCCGCGAAGAGTGGAAAGCGACGCAAGCTGCGGCTGTCACGCTTGCCAAACAAGGTAATCTAAAAGATGCGGTTGCAGAAATCAGAAGCTTTCACGAGCGCTTGTGTCAAACGCGTGTGCTTGATCCGGCATGCGGAACAGGCAACTTCCTCTACGTAACGCTCGAACACATGAAGCGTCTTGAAGGTGAAGTTCTGAATGCGCTGGCGGACTTCGGAGAGCAGCAAGCGGTGTTGCTGACGGTTGACCCACACCAATTATTGGGGCTAGAGGTCAATCCGCGCGCGGCGGCGATTGCTGATCTCGTATTGTGGATTGGTTATTTGCAATGGCACTTTCGCACGCGCGGGGACGCACTGCCGCAAGAACCTGTACTAAAGAAATTCCACAACATTGAAAACCGTGATGCAGTATTAGCATATGACGCAGTCGAAGTAGTGATGGACGAGCGCGGCGAGCCTGTCACACGTTGGGATGGGCGCACGGTTAAGAAACACTTAGTGACGGGAGATAATGTACCCGATGAGACGGCACGAGTATCGCTGCTGAGCTACATAAATCCGCGCAAAGCCGAATGGCAAGCGGCTGATTTTATCGTCGGCAATCCGCCATTTATCGGAAACAAGAGAATGCGCGTTGTGTTGGGCGACGGTTATGTTGAAGCGTTGAGAGAAGCGCATAATGACGTGCCGGAGACTTCCGATTATGTGATGTATTGGTGGAATCAAGCCGCCAGTCTGCTGAGTGATGGCAAACTGCGCCGATTCGGTTTTGTGACAACGAACAGTATTACGCAAACCTTCAATCGCAAGGTGTTGCAAGAACACTTAGAAATGAAAGATGGAATATCTCTCGTGTTCGCTGTTCCAGACCATCCTTGGGTTATTTCAACAGACGGAGCAGATGTAAGAATTGCGATGACCGTTTCTGAGAAAGGAAGTCATGAAGGATTGCTGGCGAGAGTTACGGAGGAAAGCAAAAGTGAGGAGGGCGAAACAAAAGTTGAATTGCAGTCGGTGCAGGGAGAGATTAATCCGGATTTAAGTATTGGAGTGAACATCGCAGATGTTGTTCGACTCAAATCAAATCGGGGGTTAGCTTGCCCTGGAGTACAGCTCTCAGGGCAAGGATTCATAATCGGGAGCGATATTGTTTCTTCTTTCGATGAAGAGGCTAGAGCGCACCTAATTAAGAGATACATTACGGGACGCGATCTTACACAACTTCAGAGAACGCAATTCGTTATTGACACCTTTGGCCATACAGAAGCCAACTTGCGAGAACGGTATCCTAACATTTATCAGTGGCTGCTCACTCGCGTTAAGCCAGATCGAGAACAAAACCCAAGGGAGAAGTATGCTCGCGAATGGTGGTTGCATTCTGAAGCGCGTGCGCGCTTTCGCAAAGCACTCACAGACCTGCCGCGCTTTATTGTAACCTCGCGCACAGCGAGGCACAGGGTGTTTCACTTACTTGACGCAAGCTTTCTTCCAGAAACAAAGGTTTTAATTTTTGCGCTTGATGATCCGTTCTTTTTAGGTGTTATGTCGAGCCGAATCCACGTTGTATTCGCAAACAAAGCTGGTGGCTGGTTAGGCGTCGGAAACGATTCAACATATAACCATAGTGATTGTTTTGATCCCTTCCCCTTTCCCGATTCAAGTGGAGAACAAGCGCAGCGTATCCGCGAACTGGCCGGATCGCTCGATGCACACCGAAAACGACAGCAAGTGCAGCATCCGCGTCTCACCATCACCGACATGTATAACGTCCTTGCTTCCTTACGCGCCGGTGAACCGTTAAGTGAAGGCGAGCGCGTTATTCACGAACAGGGCCTTGTC
>DATHJK010000095.1:0-2084 GCA_035316225.1 Pyrinomonadaceae bacterium | reverse complement strand
TGCTGCTCTGGGCTGTGCTGGCGTTTTTGGGCGTGCGCGCTTTCAATGCGCTGCTCTTCGACTTTATTTTCAGGCTGCGAAGAGGCTACGAAGCGCCCAACATTGTTCGCAACGTTTTTTCCATTATCGCCTTCACAGTCCTCTTCGTCATCACCTTCAACTTGCTTTACCCTGGCGTAAACCTCGGAGCGCTTTTCACCACCTCCGCCATCTTCGGCGTCATCATAGGTCTTGCGCTACAGGACACGCTCGGAAATTTCTTCGCAGGAATCTCTCTGCACGCCGATAAGCCGTTTCAGGTGGGCGACGTTATTTCCGTAGGACAGTTGAAGTGGACGGGCGTGGTCGAGAGCATAACGTGGCGCGCCGTCAAGCTCAGGACTTTTCAGAACAAGGTCATGCTGGTGAGCAACAGCAGCATCGCCAAAGAAGCTATAGAGGTCTCGCCGCGCGGCAACCTGAACGCTCGCCTGGTCTACTTCAATACTATCTACACGGATTCGCCCGCCAAGACTATTCACATTGTGCGCGAAGCCGTTCGAGAGACCGACAATGTTTCGGAGAAGATTACGCCCATTGTTCGCATACGCGACCTGGGCGAAAGCTCCATTGACTATGAAGTGAAATACTGGCTGGACGACTACGCGCGCTACAACGACACGGACGCGCTTGTGCGCCAGCGCATCTGGTACGCATTCCGCCGCGCCGGAATCCTGTTCGCATTTCCGACCCGAACGCTGCACGTCGAGCGTAAAGCCAGAACCGAGATGGCGCATATGGACGGCAGAGGTTTCATAGATAGACTTTCGGCGGTGGACATCTTCGCCCCGCTTTCCGCAGAAGAGACCTCAAGGCTGGCTCAAGCCTCAGTCAGCCACATCTTCGCGCCGGGCGAATCCGTCATACGCGCAGGCGATCAAGGCTCAAGCATGTTCGTAGTTCATAACGGGCGCGTCGCCGTGCAGATTGCAGATAACGGCAGGCCACGCACCGTAGCTGTTCTGAACGAAGGCGACTTTTTCGGCGAGATGGCGCTCTTTACGGGCGAACCGCGCACGGCCAACGTTGTCGCCCTGGAAGAGACCGAAGTTCTGGAGATAGGTTATCAGGCCATGAAGCATCTCTTCGATACCAATCCCGATCTGGTCGAATCGCTCAGCCATACCATAGCAGAGCGTCGCACGGGTCTATCTGCAAGGCCAGAAGATAAAGAGTCTGTGGCCGAAGAGTCCGCGGGTCTCTTTGCATCCATCAAGCGATTCTTCGGCCTGGATTAATGGAAGGTTAATACCGCCTGATTAAGCATGACGTGACAAAGGATTGCGGACTGGCGGATTAAAGGCGACGCCGCCGCGAAGATAAAAACCGGCCTCTATATTATTACAAGCTTCCAGACTTGCGACGTGATTTGCGGCGGTGCCGTTTTTTATGCGTGCCGGTGGCACTGCCCCAGATGGTGATGAAGCCGCGCCGCCCCTTCTCGTAGATGTCTGCATAGCCGCCGGGCAAGACCTGGAAGGGCCTCTTGATCTTCTGCATGTGGTCGAACTTGCGCGAGCCGGACTTCCAGACATACTCATACCATTCGGGATAGACGAAGTTGGACACGCGTATACCATCAATCTCATACTTCAAGGTCTGAACCGGGTCGCAGATTTCGTAGAAGTAGCCGCGACCGGGCCGCTTGCCCTGCGCGGGGCGATGCGCGTAGAGGTTGCAGCCAGGGTCAACAAGCATCTCAAGAATCTCATGCGAGAGCGTGTCGCTTATAGTTCCGTCCTCGCTCATGTCGTCCAAGGCGAAGATGCTTGCGATTGGGTAGCCTTCGGGCGAGAAGTGGTAGCCAAGGAAGCCCTCGTCGTCCTTCGACTCGGCTCTGTCGTAGATAACTATCTGGTAGGCGTCCCTCGGCGCGCTATGTTCGCAGAAGATGATCTGAGCGCTGATGCCCCAGGCGGGCTGGAAGTGTTCCGTGATCTGGCGCTGTAGCGACGGTATCATGCGTATGACCTGGTAGTCGGTCATCACGTTTTTCGACTCGTTCGTGATGGCAATGAGCGGATTGGAGGGGGAGCGTTTCATTC
>DATHJK010000094.1:0-4021 GCA_035316225.1 Pyrinomonadaceae bacterium | reverse complement strand
AAGATTTGGCCGCACTCGGTCAGGCCACAAGTGCGATTGATTTCAACTTCACTATCAATCCTCTCATACAGCAGTACATAAACTACTATCAGGGGCGCGGTCGCTCGACAATGGAGACAGGACTGCGCCGTTCGGGTCGCTACATGCGTATGGCGCGAAGAATTTTCCGTGAGGAGGGCGTGCCCGAAGACATAGCCTGGCTGGGACAGGTGGAGAGCGCATGGCGTACTATGGCGCTATCGTCTGCTGCCGCTTCCGGTCTATGGCAGTTCGTGCCGAGTACTGGCAGAGCGTATGGTCTTCGCCAGACCGCGTGGGTTGACGAGCGCAACAGCATAGAGCAGTCTACGCGCGCATCCGCACACTATCTGAAGTGGCTCGCCAATCGTTACAATGGGAACTGGGAACTGGCTATGGCTGCCTACAACACCGGCGAGGGCAACGTTGACCGCGCTATACAGCAGGCGGGCACTGCCAGCTTCTGGGCTATCTACCCGTACATAGCGCAGCAGACGCGCAACTACGTGCCGAACATCCTTGCGACTATCTTGATTGCGAAACAGCCGGATCGCTACGGTTTCCGCAACATACGTCCCGACGCCCCGCTCGCTTACGATGTAGTGAAAGTTCCATCTGCGACCAGCCTTCAGTTGATCGCAGACATGGCGGACACGAGCGTCGCGGCCTTGCGCGAACTCAACCCGCAACTACGCCGCGATATAACGCCGCGTGGCGAGGCTTCCAACATTCTCATCCCGGCTGGTAAAGCTCATCAGCTTCAGGCGCTACTTCGCCGCGTGCCGCTCGAACGGCGCGAGACCGCGCGCATGATAACAATTGCGCCGGGCGAGGATTTGCAGGCAGTGGCCGAGCGCACGGGCACCAGCCTCGCAGTGCTTCAGGCTATGAACGGCGGCGTTGACACCAGAGCCACTAACAGGTTAGTCGTGCCGAACAGCAGCGTACGTCCGACCGTCTACACACGCGCCGGGGCGAATACGAACTCGACCGCGCAGGCTGGCCCTCGCACGGTTAAAGCGCGAGCAGGTGATACGATTGCGAAGATTGCGCAGGCCAATCACGTTTCGGCTGACGATGTTGCGCGCCTGAACAACGCGACGCCCGACACAGTGTTACAGGCGGGGCGTGAGGTACTTCTTCCGGCATCAGCACAGCAGCAACAGAGCGCGCCAGCACCGCGCCGTCGCAGATAAAAACAGAGAGAAGCCTGCTTGTGGGCTTTACTAGAGAGAAGAGCGGGCGCGCTTTCGATTTCGGTTGAAAGCGCGCCCGCTCCCTTTTTCGTCAACAGTCGAACCGCCATTGATGAATTGCAGCGAAAATCTCATCATCTGAAAATTCAGCATAACGAAAGTTCGCCTCTTTCTCGAAAAAGATTTATTTCTACAGGGTTTCTTTGTTAGACTTGGCCGCAAGTTTCGGTCGAAGGAGGATGCCCTCATGCCTCGTGCTGCTTTCCTGATCTCTCTTTTGTCAGCGCTCTTTCTTTGCGCGGGCGCAAGCAACGCACAAAGCATCAGCCATCCCAGCCCGGACGGGATGAGCATTCTTCCACCTAATCCTATAAGGAACCCTGCGGTCTCCAACATAAATCTGTCTCATGTTGGGCTGCCTGAAGGCGAATGGCGAAACCTTGCGCCGCAGGCGAACAGGACATTGCCGCCCACTGCCGTGCGCATCGTGGGACAAGACCTTCATCTGGCTATCTTCAACAACCATCAGGAGCAGAGGTTCGAGAGCTTTCTGGCATTTCAACTTAAGCCTTTTGCCGAAGCCCAGACGCTTGAAATAAAAGTATTCGCCGTAGAGCAGAACGGGCGCGTGGTCAGACCCACGCAACTGGGTAACACGCAAACAATTTCGCTCAAGAAGAGGGGAGCAGTTCTCCCTTTCACAATCGAGATGCATCAGGGCGAGAGCTTGACCTGCGAAATCGTCCTTGTAATTAACGGGGCAGAGCGCGGCAGGACTAGAATCAGAGCCGATCATCGCGGTCTGGATTTCGCGCCCGAACAGCACTCAAACGGACAGGCGCGCTAGATTTACCCCTCGCATTATTATCACGATGCTCTTCCTCATTCTAATTTTGGAGTGGCCTCACTATGCTCTTTCGCACACAGTCGGCAGCCGTTTACGGCATTGACGCAGACCTCGTTGACATTGAAGTTGATCTCACGCCAGCGCGTGGAGAATCCGATAGCCCATCGTCCGTCACAATCGTCGGTCTGCCGGATTTGGCCGTGCGCGAATCGCGCGAGCGCATACGCGCGGCGATAACCAACTGCGCATTCTTCTTTCCGTTTCACAAGACTACGATCAACCTTGCGCCCGCAGACATCAGGAAAGAGGGCGCGAGTTTCGATCTGCCAATCGCGCTCGGAATCCTCGGCGCAAACGGCGACCTGAGCGAGACGGAGAATTTGACGGACATGCTCTCGGTCGGCGAGTTGTCGTTGGACGGTCGCGTGCGTGCGATTCGCGGCGCACTCTCGATTGCGATTCTCGCGCGAAAATCCGGGATAAAATTCCTACTCCTTCCCGAAGAGAATGCGAAAGAGGCTGCGGTTGTAGCGGGCGTTAGCGTTTACCCTGTCGCGGATTTGCGCGGAGCAGTTGATCTGATAGCAGCGCTTCGCTCGCAGAATCCGCCTGCGTCCCTTCAAGTTGATCCTTCTGAATTGCTTCACACAAACGAGCACTACGCTGTTGACTTTCGTGAAGTGCGCGGGCAGTTGACTGCCAAACGCGCGCTCGAAGTTGCCAGCGCCGGAGGCCACAACATTCTGCTAATCGGCCCGCCGGGTTCGGGCAAGACAATGCTTGCGAAAAGATTACCGACCATCCTGCCGCCGCTCGAATTCGAGGCCGCGCTTGAGTTAACAAAAATTCATTCAGTCGCCGGTTTAACTGGCCGCTCAGGACTTGTCACCGAAAGACCTTTCCGCTCGCCGCACCACACAATCAGCGACGCCGGGTTGATCGGAGGCGGAGCAATGCCGCGACCCGGCGAAGTCAGCCTTGCGCATCACGGCGTCCTCTTTCTTGACGAGTTGCCGGAGTTTGATAGAAGCGTGCTCGAAGTTTTGCGCCAGCCCCTTGAAGACCAGCGCGTGACAATCAGCCGCGCTTCCATGTCGCTCACATTTCCGGCATCGTTCATGCTCGCGGCTGCTATGAATCCCTGTCCTTGCGGCTTCTGGAATGACCCGACGCGCGAATGTCGCTGCACGCCTCTTCAAATCCAGCGATATGTTGGAAGAATCAGTGGCCCGCTGCTTGACCGAATAGACATTCACATAGATGTGCCAGCCGTGCGCTTTAAGGATTTGGCGGGGAGAGAGCCGCCGGACGCGGAATCTTCGGCAGAGATTCGTGAGCGTGTCACGGTTGCGCGCAAGCTTCAGCGCGAACGCTTTCGCGAGGAAGGCATCTTCTCGAACGCGCAGATGTCGCCGCGCTCAATCAGACGCTACTGCCAGATTGATGCAGAGAGTGAGCATATGCTTGAAAGCGCAATGTCGCGTCTGGGCTTGTCAGCGCGCGCGTATGACCGTATCCTGAAAGTGAGCCGTACCATCGCAGACTTAGAGGGGTTAGACCAAATACGCTCTCAGCACGTGGCCGAAGCAGTAGGCTACCGCTCTCTGGATCGCACCTACTGGACTTAGACGACGCCTCGTCCGAATGCACGAAAGCGTTGGGCGGCACACGATTTTGATTAATTTTACGCGGGCGCAAGCAACGACGCGCGAGAAACGCCGCATCACACAGGGCTGGGGAGGCCGGTAGCGCCTAAAGCTTGCCGGAAACTAAAAGTTTCCAGGACTGCTTTAGGGGACGAAAGGCTCTCCACCAGGGAAGCGAGCGCGTTAGTTGTTTGAAAGATGACGCCGGGGCTGGTCAGGTTTAAGCCTCCCGATAATTGCGTCGAACATTCCGAATCCGATTAACGTGACCGCTGCCGAGACAGGGACAACACAGGCGACCGATTATCAATTGG
>DATHJK010000093.1:0-6119 GCA_035316225.1 Pyrinomonadaceae bacterium | reverse complement strand
GCGCAAGCAGCGCGCATCACAGCGGCCTCCATGCTTGCGAAGCGAGGCAAGCTGGATGACGCAGAGAAATTTCTGGCCGAGTACAGGGCGAGCCAGCCTCAACGCCCCGATCAACTTGCGCGCGTCGAAACCGAACTGGCTACGGCGCTCGCCACTTCTAAAAATTTCGACCGTGCCGCCGAGCTTGCACAGGATGCATACGAAGTCCTTAAAAATCTTGAGCTTCACACGAATGACGAGCGGCGCGCGTTCCGGGAGACACTGGACACCTCTGCGGGCTTTCTCATTGACCTGCTGATAAAGATGAACCGTAGAGACGACGCGGCCAAAGTGCTGGAAGAGTTGAGCGGGATAGCGCTGGCGCTGCCCGACGCAGACATGTACAAGAAGGCCACGCGCGTCTTGATGATGATGGGGCGCTCCACGAGCGACATACGGGCTGTGCGAATTCCTGCGACGCGCAACGCCATAGCGCCGGAGATAGTGGCGGTCAACTGGATAGACCAGCGGCCAGTTAAGCTCGCGGACTTGCGCGGCCAGGTGGTGCTGCTTGATTTCTGGGCACCCTGGTGCGGCCCATGCGTCAGCACCTTTCCGCAATTGAAGGCGTGGCACGCCAAGTATAAAGCGAAGGGGCTGGTGATACTCGGCCTGACTCATATTCAGGATGCGTCCGAAGCAGCGGGACATCAGCTAACCGGCGAGCAGGGTTTGAGTTTTCTTCAACAATTCAAGCGGCAGTACAGCCTGCCATACGGCATAGCCATCTCCAACAACGGCGACAACGACGATGCTTACGGCGTCTCTTCTATTCCCAGCACGTTCCTTATCGACCGTCGCGGCCAGATTCGCTACATCACAATCGGAGCGAGCGAGGCCGAGAACGCGCGCATCACGAAGCTTATAGAGCAGCTTCTGGCCGAGCAGGAGCAGTAGTTGATTGAAGCGGCTGCATAAATGAGCCGCGCGAGCGGCTGATTCGTCCACATACCTCATTTAATTTTCAGTCCTTCGTTGCTGCCTTGACGCGCATCGGCCAGAAGACTGACAATTGGGCTTCTTCAATCGGTGGCGGCAACGCACCTGCTCTTAGCAGGCATCAGAAAGCATCTTAGGAAGACATGAACGATTCGAACATCACAATCCCCATAGCCTTTCTAGCTGGCCTGCTCTCGTTCCTAAGCCCGTGCGTGCTGCCGCTTGTGCCCGGCTACGTTTCGTTGATTTCGGGCGTGAGCATTGACCGCTTGAAAGGCGAAGGCGGCACGCGCGCGTCCGCCTTGCGCGCAGTGATTGCCAATTCGCTGGCATTCAACGTAGGGCTTTCAATTATCTTCGTGGGCTTCGGCGCGACCGCAGGTTTCCTTGGGACTTATTTCTTCAACAACATCTGGGTTCGCATGATTGGCGGCCTCGTCATAGTCCTCTTCGGCCTGCAACTGATTGGACTTCTGAAGATCACTGCGCTCTATAAAGACACCAGATTCTTTTCACAACAAAAACCGCGCGGGATGCTTGGATCGCTGACGCTCGGCATGGCATTCGCCGCCGGGTGGACGCCGTGCATTGGCCCAATCCTGGGCGGCATCATCGGCCTTGCAGCCACAAGCGGCGGATGGCGAAGCGGCCTGATACTTTCCGCGTTCTACGCCGCCGGACTCGCCGTCCCATTCCTGCTGACGGGTTTAAGCATCAATCAATTCCTGGGCTTCTACGGAAAGTTTAGAAAGCACCTGCACAAGGTCGAAGTAGTCTCAGGCTTCATACTGATTCTTATAGGTCTCGCCGTCGCGTTCAATTACACATCAAGAATGTCCAGCGTGCTGGCATGGCTGCCCAATGCCGAGGCGCTGCTCAAAGGCAAGTCGCGAGCAATCGCCACAACTCCACAGCAGGCCGCAAGCAACCGAGCGAGTTATGAGATGGCTCCTGACGTAGAGTTGCTGACATTGGACGGGCGCACTGTTCATTTGAGCGAGATGCGCGGCCAGATAGTGCTCTTGAACTTCTGGGCTACGTGGTGCGGGCCTTGCCGCGCAGAGATTCCTGAGTTCAATGCGATGCAGCGCGATCACGGCGCGCAAGGGTTGAAGATAGTCGGCGTCTCTTCCAGCGACACGCCCGATGATGTGAAGAAATTTCAGGACGAGATCAAGCAGGAATACACAATCACGCTCGCGTCCACCGACGTGCCCACGAAGTTCGGTAACGGGCCTGGGCTTCCCATTACCATCATCATTGACCGCGAGGGACGCATACGCCAGCGAATCATCGGCGGCACTGTGCGCGACGCGCTCGAAGCCGTCATCAAACCTTTACTTGATGAGCAAAAAACCGGTGACTAGCATGTCAGACATTAGATGTTAGAGAAAAGCTTTCACAGGCATCCGACATCCAGCATCCGACATCCGATTCAGGAGTTTTGATTATGAGAAAAATTTTAGTTCTCCTTGCGCTCGCTCTTTTCTTAGCGCCCGTCGCGCGGCTCGCTCAAGCGCAGGCCGGGCACGAGTACGCGCCGATTCAGCAGAAGACCATCAACTACCGCGACTGGACTTATAAAAACCTGGGCGACGACGCGCCCGTGAATCTTCGCAAGCTGGCAAAACAGCACGGCACGAAACTGCTGCTCGTCGTCTATTTCGCTCCGTGGTGCGGCAATTGGCGCAACGAGTTTCCGGTGGCGTCCTCTCTCTATCAGAAATATAAAGCGAACGGGTTGAATGTCGTAGGCGTCAGCGAGTACGGCACGCGCGACGAGGTGCGCACATTCTTCGGCGCGCAGGGGCCGCCCTTCACCATCGTCACAGAATCCGAAGACCGCGCCGCGCGCGACCAGACGCCGCATTACAGCTATCGCCAATCAACGGGCGACACACGCCGCTGGGGTTCGCCTTATAACATCTTTTTAGACCCGAAGAAGATAAACAAGTCTGGCGATGTGGTTGCCGAAGAGGCATGGGTTGTCAACGGCGAACTCATAGAGGCCGATGCAGAGAATTTCATACGCAAGCAACTCGGTCTCCAGCCGCTTCCGGCACCAGCGACTCCAACACCATCTGCAACGCCATCATCTCACTGAAAGCAAAGAAGGCAGATGAAATGAAGACGATAAATGATGAATCCATTTTCAACTCATCTGCCTCTCATTAACTCCTAATCTAAAATTCCAAGATTAGCTTCCCCTCGCCTCTTCCATAGCGCGATTGAGCGCTGCGTCAATTCCACGTCTTAAATCCTCTATGCGCGGGCGAATCTCCACGTCTGGCGCGATTCCTATACCCTCGAAAGGCGAACCGTCGGGCATATAAGTCCTGATTGACCCGACGAACACTCTCATCCCGTTGCCGAATTCGTAGTTGAATGGCTGGCCTGTGCTTCCGAACGTAGTCTCGCCTATGATGGTAGCGCGTCCGTTGGTCTTAAAAGGGATGACGAAATCTTCGCAGGCCGAAGCGCAGGCTCCGTCCGTCAACAGAATCAATTTTCCTTTGAAGATAGGATTGTCCGGCTGCACGACTTCGCTCGCCCACATGAAGCGCGGATTGTTAGAATACTGGCCGCGATACTTCAACACGGCCAGGGTCTGCGGTGTCGCTTCAGTCCACCAGCGATATGGTCTATCCATCAACGCCTTAGTCAAATCCGCTGGCGTTGACCCGCCGCCGTTGCCGCGCACATCAATGATTATCATATGAGCGCTCTCGAATCTCTTCACGAAGTTAATCGCGTCCGTTTGAAATTTCGGATCGTAGAAGCCCGGAATCTTAATGTAAGCGATGCGACCTTCCGTGAGCCATCTACCTTCAGTCTCATATTTCGGCTGACCCAGATGCTGTGCGCGGCGATCAATTGTAACTTTGCGTCCGTCGTCAAATGTCAGCGTGAAACGGTTGGGCCACAGGTGCGAGTGGAAGAAGAAGTTTCGGCGCTCGGCGCGCTCGTCCGAAGCGAAGACGTATTTACGATGCTGCTGAAAAAAATCCTCCATGCCGGTCTCGTCAACTTTTAAGATAACGTCTCCCACTCTGACGCCCTCAATGGCGCTGCGCGTGACAACCCATTTCCCCTCTATCGTCAATGCCGCAAGACCTAACGGCTGGCCGTAATTGTCTCGAAGCCACTGGTCGAAAAATCCTGTATGCCCGTTGCGCAATTTAGATATGAATTCCAGCGTCGCCAGATCAAATTCAAGCCGCCCGCTGGCCTTAAGCGCATGGTCAAGATATTCTTTGAAAGCCGCGTCGAAATCCAGATCGGGAACGGCCTGCCAGTGCGCGTAGTAGGTGTTGACGGACGAATAAATCTTCCCTGCGATGAAGGCTCTTTCCTGCAAGCTCAACTCGTTTGTTCCCGTTTGCTGAGAAAAGAGAGTTCCGCGCGAGGCCAGGATGATAAGCATTAGCGCCGCTATCTTCTTGCGACTTACATGGAAGTCTGTCACTTTAGAAGCTCCCCAGTGTCGTGGATTTTTATGCCCTTGATTTTACCGAATTTTTGAGGCGAGCGCGAAGATGGCTTCTGGCAAATTTTCAGCGAAACTTGTTAAGATGGCACTCTCAACTTTTGAGCTAAAACTTTTGGGACTCACTTCACTTTCATGAACCTGCGCGTACTTTATCACGGCCACTGCTTCGATGGCGTGGCCTCTGCTGCTGTCTTCACACGCTTCTATCGGGGGCGCTTTCATTCGGAAGCGGACGTTTGGTACACAAGCTTGATGCATCGCCCCGGCGCGCTCTTCGACGAAGAGATGTTCGACGGCGACGAAAACGCCATAGTTGATTTCAAGTATTCAAGGTCTGATCGTTTGACGTGGTGGTTCGACCATCATCAATCCGCCTTCCTCAATTCGGAAGATGAAGAGCATTTCAAGCGCGACACCTCCGGGAAGAAGTTTTTAGACTCGGAGAGCAAATCCTGCACAGAGTTCATCGCAAGGATTGGACGCGAGCGCTTCGGGTTTGATGATAGCGGTCTTGAGCCTCTGATACACTGGGCGCACATAATTGACGGCGCGCTCTATGAATCTGCGGCGCAGTGCGTGGAGCTTCGCGCGCCCGCGCTCCAACTGATGCAGGTGATAGAGAGCGTCCCCGACGAAAATTTCATCGAAAAGATTATTAGTGATTTGACCGCGCGCCCTCTCGACGAAGTTGCCGAGAGCGACGAGGTTCAGCAGCATTTTCGTCCGATCTTAGCTCAGCATCTGGAAACGCTTGAGATAATGCGGCGCAAAGGCCAATACTCGAACGGCGTAGTCCAGTTCGATTTAGTTAACGATGGCCTTGAAGGCTTCAACAAATTCATTCCTTATTATCTCTACCCGCAGACAACCTACTCGGTCGCCCTAACGCGCGGAGCATACCGCACGAAAATCTCCGTAGGCTCGAACCCGTGGGCACCGCGCCCGCGCACGCACAACATCGCCACCATCTGCGAACGCTACGGCGGCGGCGGCCACGCCGTCGTCGGCGCAGTCTCTTTGAAGCCCGATGAAGTCGAGAAAGGGCGCGAGGCAATGCGCGAGATTGTAGAGGAGTTATCTCAAGCGGCTGAGTAAAGACCGGTGAAGATAAAGGCGGCGAGTTGAAGTTTTATAGCCTTCGACTCGCCGCCTTATATCATTCTGTACTCTTTCTAACGTGTCATCAACTGCTCAATCTCTTCAGGCTCTTTCGGCACTTTGTTTGTCAGCACGCGGTTGCCGTCTTCGGTGATGAGCACGTCATCTTCAATGCGGACGCCTATGCCCAGATATTTTTCGGGAATCTCTTTGGTGTCGGCAGCGATATAAACTCCAGGCTCGACCGTGATGACCATGCCGGGTTCCAGGCGGCGCGATTCTCCGTCCGAGTAGTAGAGTCCAACGTCGTGAACGTCAATGCCGAGGAAGTGGCCCAGACCGTGCATGTAGAACTGCTTGTACTTCTCTTCCTCGATTAACTTTGCAGGGTCGCCTTCTAACAATCCCAAACGCACCATGCCTTCCGTGAG
The DNA here is from genome assembly GCA_035316225.1 of Pyrinomonadaceae bacterium. Classification (GTDB taxonomy): domain Bacteria; phylum Acidobacteriota; class Blastocatellia; order Pyrinomonadales; family Pyrinomonadaceae; genus 3-1-20CM-3-53-8. The sequence goes on along the minus strand of DATHJK010000093.1, from coordinate 122 downwards.
CAATTCAATCGAGTGAGATTTCAGTTCGTCCATGCTCACGCCGGGGCGCGCCATCTTGATGCAATCCAACTGTGTTGCCAGCACAAGGTCATATATGTCGCGCTGCGCCTTTGTGAAGCGAC
>DATHJK010000092.1:0-5231 GCA_035316225.1 Pyrinomonadaceae bacterium | reverse complement strand
GAAGGGATGAGGGATGAAAGGGGTTGAGCCTATTGCTTGTTGACGCTATTACTCCTTCTTATTCATCCCTCATACCTCCGCCCTCATCCCTTCTCTCAGGCGCGACTATTCGCTTGCGGTCTGTTCGCGCACGTAATCAATCAGGAGTTGAAGCATCTTCATCTCCTGCTCGCCTGAGCCTGTGAAGCGAACGGCGAATCCAATCTCTTCCTGCGGGTAGACGACTTCGCCCCAGATGTAAATCCATCCTTCTGTGGGCAACTGAATCTCAACGCGCACAAGCTCGCCCTTCGTCACGCTGCCAGCCGAGAGCAGAAAGCAGCCGTTCGTGCTGATGTCCGTAACAATTCCCTCGTGGCGATCCAGTACGCCCTCCCATCTGGCCGGGAGGCTCACTTTGAAACGATCCGCAGTTCTTCGCTCTCTTCCCATAATCCAGAAACTCTAATTCGGTCTCAACTCGCGCCCTCTCCAATATATGCCACACGATTATGGCGCGACCAGTAGTAGTAAACGGGCAGCCCTAAAACAATTAACATTATTCCTGCTACGGGTGGAAGCTTTATGATGAGAATCAGGCCACGAATTATCTCTCCACGACCAATTGCGCCGAACCCCTCAGTTATGCCGTCACTCACAGACCAGAACGTGGTGATGAGTAGAAAGAGCGTTACGAGCAGAAAGAGCACAGGCACGACGGGGTAGCCCCATGCGCGATAAGGCCGCTCCGCATCAGGCATCTTTCGTCTGAAGACGAAGACGGAGGCAGTCGTCAAACCGTAGAAGAGCCAGAGCGCAAAGATGGCGTAATCGGTCAGCGTATCGTAAGAGCCTGAGAGCGCTAATAGTCCGGCCCAGACGCCCTGCGCCATGAGCGCGCGAACGGGCACGTGTGTCTTCGTCGAAAGTGTAGAAAGGTTTTTGAAGAAGAGGCGGTCGCGCGACATCGCGTAAGGAATACGAGAGCCTGCCAGCACGGAAGTGTGGAGCGCGCCGAACGACGATGTGAGCATTGCGGCTGCGATGAGGCTCACCGCCATAGGCCCAAGAAATCTTTTGACAACCTCTGTGGCTACGGCAGAGCCGGTCGAAACGCTCGCTATCTCGGTCGGCGTCAGAGCGTAATAATAGGCCACGTTGACGAAGACGTAGAGAGCAGCGACCACGAGAGTTCCGCCTATGAATGCGAGCGGGAGATTGCGCGAAGGATTACGGACTTCGCCCGCAACCGGCGCGACGTTGTTCCACCCGTCGTAAGCCCACAAAGCTCCGAGCATGGCCGCGACGAAACCCGCAATTCCTCCGCGAGCGCTCGACAGCACTCCATCGCAGCTTCCCCCAACGTTCGACATCGCAAAGTGAGACCAGCTTCCATCGGCCATGAATAGAGCGCCGAGTCCAATGCCTATCACCAGCAGGAGTTTCAAAGCTGTGAGAACCGAAGCTACGTTGCCGCTCACAGACACGGCAGCGCAATTTATCGTGGTGGTGATTGCGATGGCTGCCAGAGCAACTAGCTGCAAGTGGCCTATTGGAATTTCAAGACCGAGAAGGTGAAGCTTGAAATAAGTTGCGCCGAGAGCGCCGCCAGCGAGTATGTTAAGAAAAGTTGCGAAGCCTATGGCGAGCGCGGCCTGCGCGCCTGTACGCGCCACAAGAAACTGCGTCCAGCCGAAAAGAAAGCCCCAACGCGCGCCGTAAGCTTCGCGCAGGAAAACATATTCGCCGCCAGCGCGCGGCATCATCGTTGTCAACTCCGAATAGGTGAGCGCGCCCGCCAGAGAGAGCAATCCGGCCACCACCCAGACGGCCAGCACCTTGCCGGGCGTGCCCACGTTGCAGGTCATCACGCGCGTCTTCAGAAAAATGCCCGTGCCGATAATGTTCGCCACGTTGACCGAAATGGCAGCCGTCAACCCCAGACTGCGAACGAGCGTGATGTTGCTGGGCGCAGGTTGTGACATGAGACTTTAAAGTTCGGAAACGGTGTTCAAGATGGGAGAGCTAAAAGCAGAACAATCTTACCAGACATCGTTCGCCAGCAAATCTTCATAAGTGTCGCGCCGTCGAATCAGTTCGGCGCGCCCGCCCTCGCGCACCATGACGGCGGCGGGCAATGGGCGACCGTTGTAATGAAACATCTGCGCCAGAGAGTAAGCGCCGCAGTTGAGAAGAGCCAGAACTTCACCCGGCTGCACGTCGTCTGGAAGCTTGCGGTAGTCAGGAAGGCGACCCTCGCGCTCTATGTCAAAGTAAACATCGCCTGAATCGCACAATGGCCCGGCGACCTTGTACTCCGTGTCGGCTGGAGCGTCTGCGCGCGAAGCGGAGATCAGGTGGTAGTACCACTTGTAATTGTTCATAGAGAGCATCAGGTTATAGCCCGCATCCGTCAGCAACCATACGTCTCCGGTTTCGGGCCGCTGCTTGATGTTGCGCACGGTCGTCAATACAAGCCCTGCGTCCGAGATTATGCTGCGCCCCGGTTCTAATAGTACGGTCAATTTATCCAAGATGTGTTCCGCTCCAGCATCGCGCGCAGACTCGCGTGCAACCTCAAGCGCCGCAGATAAAACGTCCGAAGGCTCAAGCTCAGCGCCCAGCATGTCGCGCTCCTGCTCCGGCAACTCGTCCGCCATAGCCCTATCGCGCAGATAGTTCACAGGGATGCCGCCGCCCATGTTTATGTGTTCCAGAGCGTGGCCTGTCTCACGATGAACGGTCAGCAGGTGCTCCCACATGGTTTTGAATGCGGCGACGAAAGGCTCTATGTCAGGCGTCTGCGAGCCTACGTGTATGTGTATGCCCTTGACGTGGACGAGTTCCGGGTTCTGAAGAGCGCGACGAAATGCGCCTAAAACTTCTGAGGATGAGATTCCGAATTTTGAAGTGAGCAACGCGGTCTGTAAGCCGAGGTGCGAGCGCGTGCCTATTTCTGGGACGAGCCTGAGCGTAATGTTGGCGCGCTTGCCAGCACGCCTGGCAGCCGCTTCTATCATCTCTATCTCGAAAATGGAATCAACGTTGATCGCGTAGATTCCGGCGCGCACAGCTTCGTCCAGTTCCTCGTCCGTTTTGCTGGTGCCGTTGAAGATAATCTGATTGGGGCGAAACCCTGCGCGCAGAGCTTTGTAAAGCTCGCCACCGCTATTCACTTCGCAATCAATCTCAGCTTCGCGCACTGCGGCCAGCACAGCCATGTTCGAGTTGGCCTTCGATGCGTAGAAGAAGCGAACGGGTCGCCCGACCGCGCGTGCGGCTCTCTTCAAACGCTCGACATTGGCGCGTATGCGTGGCTCGGAGAAGACATAGAGCGGCGAACCGTAATTCCGAACTAATGTGAGCGCATCAACTCCGTTAATGCACAGACGACCATCCTGTGCCTTAAGGTATTCAGGAATGCTCCAGGCCGGAGAATTGATAACAGGTTGCGACGACATACGAGAGATGATGCTCCGTCACATGATATGCGTGCCCGCGAAGGCGAATGCGAGCGAAGATAGTCTGACCGGGAGAATGTCGTCAAGGGCAGTCGAGAAAGAAGAGGCGGGAAAGGCGAAAGTGGAAAGTTAAGAAAGAACGGGGGCTGTAGATTGAAAGCTTATCGAATACAAGCCTTCAATCTACAGCCCCCGTTCAACGCTATCACCCTTGCTCGTAGCTTACTCGATTAACGAGCCGGTTACTGTAGGTCGGCGCACTCCCTGTCGTTGCGTGTGGCGGTTGGCCCGAACCTCTGCTGGTACTCCGCAGAAGTCAAAAATGCGCAGACCATCACGCGGAAATTACTTCCGTTGGCATTGAGCTGCGCGAGCCAGAAGCTATAGCCAGCCGGATCGGGGCCGCGTCTCAAGTAGTCGAAGTATTCGGAGAGCACGAAGGCCGGGTTGAATTCGGCGTTGACGAACTCCGTGTACGAGATTGCCTTGCGTATTACACGCGCGCGGCTCTGCACCTGAGTTGCGCCAAGCAGGTATTCGTTGACCAATTCGGGTCGCCTCGGCGTAAGATTCACGCCGGAGTTTGCCTGTATGGTAGCGATTAACGCGTCTATGAAATCTGACCCGTTCTGGCTGGTCGGATACTTAGCCAGAAATTCAGGTTTCTGGACAAACGACTCGGCAAAGGCCGTCTTGTTAGCTTCGGTGGCAGCGCCTATCACGGTCTCGTCAATCACGTACTGCCCGTAGGTCGGCTGTGTGCCGAGCGAGGCCCTGCGCACGCTGTAGACGAAGAAGCCCTTCTGCTGGAACTCCGTCGAGAAGAAGAAGGCGGCTGAGACATCCGTGCGGCGAGTATCAAGACAGCGTATGTCAGCGCCGCACTTGCTTATCTCCGCTGCCCAGAAGTTGAGTCCGGCATCGTCTGGATAGCGATTGAGGAAGTCGTAATAATTCTGGCGTGCGAAGAATTTCGACTCATCAATCGGATTGAAAAGAATCTGGCCTCTAATCTCGCCGCCCGGATTGTTCACCGTGTGCACGTTGAAATAGAAGAGACCGCTCTTTAATTGCTGTACCTGCGTAGGTGTCAGCGAGATGGTCACGTTATTGATTGAGCCGGAAGTGGCCGAAGGCACATTGGCAAACGGGAACAGAACAGGCGCATTCGTGCCCGGCGCTGCCGGACCATGAATGTGTGCCATCGTCGCGTTGCTTGACAGTCCGGCGAAGTAGAGTGAGACCAGAGCCGATGTCTGATCCTGGCTGAGAATGACTATGCCCACGCCCCTGCCCGTAGTTGCATTGGGAGGCACTTCCTGCGAGCTGCTGAGCGTCCCCACAAATGCCTGCTGCGGCGGTTGGATGACAACTCCGTCGTTGTCCAGGATGGTCAGGTCAGCTTCTTGCGGGCTGCCGAGCGCCGCTCCGGTCGGATTGCTCAGCGCCAATTCTACAGTCTCACTGAACTCGACGTATGAATCATCCGGGATAAGTATAGTGAAGCTCTTGCTCGACTCTCCAACGGCGAAGCTGAGCGTTCCCGCCGCGAAAATATAATCGCTACCCTGTTTGGCCGTGTCGTCGAAGGTCGTATAGTTGACGGTTGATGGAACGGTCAAATCGCCGGAGCGCGTGACCGTGATGCTTGTAGCGCCCTCTATGACGCTATAGGTGGCGGAACTGAATTGTATGGTCGTCGTCGCCGGGCTTGATGGCTTGAGCGAGCCGAAGAGGCCGTGTGTCTCATCATCATAACCTGCGGAGAAGTAGAGCGTGCCTGTGTCGCCT
>DATHJK010000091.1:0-10128 GCA_035316225.1 Pyrinomonadaceae bacterium | reverse complement strand
CGGCACAGGTTACTGGTTCAACCGCATCTCGCGTTTCGCCTCGAACGGCTTCGACAACAACGCGAACGGGCTTCCGAAGAGCCACTTTGCGCGCAACCAGTTCGGCTATTCAGTCGGCGGCCCTGTCATGAAGAACAAGCTCTTCTTCTTCAGCAGCACCGAGTGGACGCGAGTCCGCAGCAGTGCTTCGCAGATTAATAGCGTTCTAGCGCCGGAGTTTCTCGCGCTTGCTGGCGTCAGTGCTCGGACCAAAAGTGTTCTCGGCGCATACTCGTTGGCGTCCAATGCTTCGCTGGGCGAGGTCACTAGAACCGCTGGTCAGTTAAAATCTCAGTTCGCTGTAGCAGCGACAGACCCGTTCTTTGCGATACCCGATGCCACTCCGGTGTTTCGCGCTGTCAGGTTCAGCGTTCCGGCTGACGTAGGCGCGGGCAATCCGCAGAACAGCTACGAGACCGTTGCTCGCGTTGATTACAACCTTTCGGATCACACACAGATCTATGGTCGTCTCGCTCTGGAGAAAATCAACCTTTTTGAAGGCTCGATCAGTTCCAGCCCGTTTGCGGGTTTCAATAGCGGCGAGACCGACTTCAACCAGAACTGGTTGGTCAACGTAACCCATAACTTTACTTCGACTCTGGTCTCGCAGACCAAGCTCGTTTACAACCGTCTGAACGACCTTCAGGGGCTGGCGGCTGCGCCGGTCGGCCCGACGTTCTTCCTGACCAACACTGCATTCCAGCAGATTGGTGGTCATGACGTAGCCTTCCCCGGTTACCTGCCGTACACGCCGGGCAACGGTATTCCGTTCGGCGGCCCGCAGAACCTTGGACAGGCTTACGAGGATATTAGCTGGACGCACGGCAATCACACTGTCCGTTTGGGCGGCCAGTATGTTTACATTCAGGATAACCGCACCTTCGGCGCTTATGAAGAGGCGACCGAGGCAATCGGAAGCAACGTGCGCGGCGGTCTGAACAATCTGGTTACCGGTAACGTCTTCCAGTTCCAGGCTGCTGTTTTCCCGCAGGGCAAGTTCCCCGGCCAATCAGTAACACTGCCGGTTGGACCGCCCGATTTTGGTCGTAGCAACCGCTACAACGACTGGTCGCTTTACTTCAATGATGCCTGGCGCTTTACGCCTCGCCTGACCTTCAATCTTGGCGTGCGCTATGAATACTATGGCGTCCAGAAGAACAAGAATCCAGCGCTTGATTCTAACTTCTACTTCGGCGGTGACGGCACTCTGAGCTTCGCGAACATTCGTAGCGGCAGCGTTCAGATTGCACAGAACAGCCCGGTTGGTGGCCTCTGGAGGCCGGACAGGAACAACTTTGCTCCGCGTCTCGGCTTCGCATGGGTCATTTTCGGTGATGGCCGCACATCGGTTCGCGGCGGCTATGGTCGTGCTTTCGAGCGCAACTTTGGCAACGTCACATTCAACGTGATTCAGAATCCGCCCAACTACGCGGTGATTTCAATCACGACCCCGGATGTTCCGGGCGGCATCCCGATCTCGAACAACAACTTCGGCCCGCTTGCTGGTGCGAATGGTACCAGAATTCTCCCGATCACTAGCTTGCGCGCAGTTGATCCGAACATCCAGAACGCTTACGCGGATTTCTGGAGCCTTTCGCTGGAGCGCGAGTTGATGCCCGGCACAGTCTTCTCGATTGAATATTCGGGTTCAAAGGGCCACAAGCTCTACGACATCGCGAACATCAATCGCGTAGGCACAGGAACGACTTACCTCGGCAGCAGAGTAATCCGACCTGATACGGGTACACTGACCGACCGCTTGAACGGTCAATACTCCAACATCAACTTCCGCGGCCAGAACGGACGCTCGCAGTACAACGGGCTGACCTTCAGCCTTGAGAGCAGCCAACTGCGCAGAACCTTCTTCAAGGGAACGCAGTTCACTGCTCGCTACACATGGTCGCACGCGCAGGACAACCTGAGTACGACCTTCAGCGAGTCAACCAACAACGGCAGCTTCATCCTGGGCTACCTCGATCCGTTCAACCCCGATCTTGATTTCGGTGATGCGGACTTCGACGTGCGCCACAGGTTCTCGGGCAGCTTCAACTGGGACCTCCCGTTCGGCAATAACATGACGGGCGTAGGCAGACAGGTACTCGGCGGCTGGACGCTCACGGGCATCTTCGTCGCAAGAACCGGAACGCCGTTCTCGGTTTACGACTGCTCATTCGCTATCACGATTTGCAATCGCATGCTTCAGGTGTCGCCCGACCTTAACTTCCATGGTACTGGCAACCCGGCATCTTCCGGCGATCCGAATCGCTTCAACTACATCGACCTCAGGCCGCAATTCCCCGGTGCTGGAACGTTCTTTGACGTATCCGGTGCGGGCGAAGTCGGTCCGTACCCGGCGAACATGACTCGCCGCAATGCGTTCCGCAGCCCCGGCTTCTGGAACCTGGACTTCGGACTTTATAAGAACATCAGGATAACTGAAGGCACGCGCCTACAGCTCCGCAGCGAGTTCTATAATATCTTCAACCATGCGAACCTGTTCGTTTCGGGTTCCGATGCGGACATCGTAGAGGTTGATCAGGTTCAGGCATTCCGCGACGGTCGCCGTCACATTCAGTTTGCCGTCAAGCTCATCTTCTAACTCATAGAAGAGAACTTGAAACGGCTTTTCCTAGGGGAGTCTTCGGACTCCCCATTTTTTTTTCGCCGTGGGATTTGATTTTTTCGCGGCGATGCAACATAAAGGAGCGGAACCGACTCTATAGCATCAAGGGATGAGCATCTTGTAAGGAGAACGGTATGAATACAGGGATGTGTCGGCGACGGGCTACGCTTTCCGAAACATGCATGGGGACTCTTCTGTTCTTCTGCGTCTCTTTGGCCGCGCTTGCTTTCGCATTTGCTGCGCACGCGCAGTCTGGCCGTTCGATTCGCAGGCCGACCGCAGAGCCTTCGCCCAGCGCTCAGCCTTCAGCGCAACCGCAGGCGTCTCCTCAACGAAGCGAGCACACGTCGCCGCGCCCGGCAGCTACTTTTATAGTTGCGAAGTTCGTGCAAAGCACGTCGCTCACCATAGAGACCAGATTAGCCTTCGATGGCTTCGTCGAGCGCCTGAAACAATCGGGCAATGTAGAGGTGCAGGTGGCTCCTACAGATATGTCGCGTGGCGAAGCGATGGATCGCGCCAGGGCAGAGAGCGAAGCTTACGTCATATGGCTTCGCACGGAAGTGGACACAGCCGACAGCGAGCGGGCGAGCATTGCCACAATTAATTCAGGCTGCGTGCTTGTCAGCTACACTGTCTACTCGCCGCAGACAGCGAAGGTGAAAGCACAGGGGCGCGTCTATCAGCGAGGCTACGCGCCTGATGTATGCCTTGCAACCGCGCGTAACCCCTCGCCTGGGCCAACCCAGCGACACCGATATGAACTGCCTTACGAAGAGAGATTGAGGCGCGCAGGGAGCGAGGCGGCTGATAGAGTCATACAGGCTTTCGAGTTGAGATTGCCGACGACACGTCCTTTGGGTTCGCCCTAAGAGGAAGAGACGTGAGGATCAGATGAGTTATCCACTAGCTAAGGGGCACGAAACGCGCCGTTCTCTTCCTACTTCTTTAGTGTGATGCGCGTGGATAGTTTCCGCTCTTTATCTTATATCGAACTTAAGTCATCCTTTATGATTCCGAAAACGACGTGAAATTTTTAGAAGAATGATTTTCAAGAGAAAGCACAGCATGTCCTTTAACCCTCGCCCGAAACATAACCCTCTAGTCGCGTGTTTGCTCTTGCTTGCAGCGGCGTGCGCTCTCCTTGCGCAAACGCCCTCGACTCGCAGAGTTGTTTTCATTCCTTACGAAGATGCCGGACCGATACTGGAAGCCGAGGCGGAAATCTTGCCGCAGGGTTTGAGCGGCAAGAGTCAGAATGAGCTTGCCCGCGATTGGCCCAACTGGATAGCACGCCATGACGCAGAGGTTCGCACACGGCTCGCGCAGGGCGACGAAGATTCCGTCGTCAACTTTCTGGCTTTCGGCACCAGCTACACGCGGCAGCCGCGCATCAGCGCCGCGCAGTTGGGCCAACTGAATCAGGGTGGAGCAAGCAATCTAGCTTCGCAGAATTCTCCGGTCGTGAACGCCCTGAAGTCGCGCGTCAATGATCTGATGAAAGCCATGCTCGCGCCCGGCACGAACGAGCGCTTGCTCTTCGCCCGGCAACTTCTGGTCGGGCGCAAAGGCTTCAACCTCGCAACCCCTGCGGGCCGCGCACAAGCCGAGCGCTTCCTGCTTGAAAGCGTGACGCGCGTACTCTCGGAGCACGCGGCCTACGCACGAGTTATAGAGCAGGCGCGCCTTTTGGGCGACCCTTCAGAAGAGTTCGCTGAGCGCTCGCGCCTCTACCGCACGCGCGGGCTTTCTTCAGACACTTCAATACTACCGAACTTCGCATTGGAAGAGGCGCTGAAGAATCTCAAGGCGCGCTCGCTCTTTGCGCCGAAGAGCATTCGTCGCGTGGCTATAGTCGGTCCCGGTCTTGATTTTACGGACAAGCAGGAAGGCTACGATTTCTACCCGCAGCAGACCATACAGCCCTTCGCCATCGTTGATACTCTGCTTCGTCTGGGATTGGCCCAATCGGACGCGCTGCAAGTCACAACCTTTGACCTCAGCCCGCGCGTCAACGGCCACCTCTCGCGTGCGCGCGAGCGCGCTCTGCGCGGCCAGTTCTATACTGTGCAGTTGCCGCGTGATATGAATGCCGGGTGGAAGCCGGACATTGTGAGCTACTGGGAACACTTCGGCGACCAGATAGGAACGCCCGCTCAGCCCGTGACAGTGCCTGCGGACGCAGGCGACCTGCGAGTTCGCGCTGTTCGCATACGCCCGGATGTGGTGGCGCGCGTCACCCCTGTTGATTTGAATATCGTAGCGCAGCGCATGGAAGCGCCTGAAGCGGAACGATTCGATTTAATCATCGCCACGAACATCTTCGTCTACTACGACACGTTCGAGCAGAGCCTTGCTATGAACAACGTCGAGCACATGCTCAAGCCCGGCGGCCTATTGCTCTCTAACAACGCGCTGCTTGAGCTGCCATTCTCGCGCGTGCATTCGGTCGGCTACACGACGGCAGTCTATTCCGACCGCGAAGGCGATGGAGATCACATAGTCTGGTATCGTCGCGCTGTTAACTGAAGACGAAAGATGTAGGGGCAAAAGGTAGGGCGTCAGCCAATTCTTATTAAAATGCTTTTATCCTAACTTTTGCCTTTTACCTTTTTATTTTCGTGCGTTATACTGCACGCACTTTCCCTCCGACCGAGCGAAATTGAATCTTCTGGCACTGTAGTTAACAGAAGGAGCAAAGAGATGTTCTTCCCATCGCCTCGAACACTATTTATACGGCGAGCAGTCTCAACAGGCTTCGCAATCCTGATCACTCTGGCGTGTGCGCTCTCTACAAAAGCGCAGATGAGCGGCATTGATCCAGACCCCGGTGATCGCGGGACTGGAGGGCGCAGCACAATTCAGGGCCGTGTCTTCTTCCCTTCAGGCCGCACGGTTGACCACCGTTTGAAAGTCACTATGACAAGCGTGGGTACTGCCGATTTTTTCACTTATACGGATGATAGCGGTGCTTTCGCATTTCGTCGCCTCTCTAATGGAACTTACATGATCACCGTTGACGCCGGGAGAGAATATCTTCTGGCGCGCGAGACCGTGGTGATAGCCGAGCCGTCACGCAGAACCAGCATCGGCCAGGTCTTTACGGTTCAGCTTCAGCTTCAGATCAGAGATGAGGAGAGTAACCGTGCGGCTCTGCTGGACGCTGCGCTCGTCAACGTGCCAAAGCCTGCGCGCGACGAATATCAAAAAGCGATTCAGTCGGAGCATGAAGGCGATAGCAAGAAGGCCTTAGAGCATCTGAAGAACGCCGTTAATATCTACCCGCAGTTTATGCTCGCTTACAACGAGTTGGGCGTGCAGTATTTTCGCCTGGGCCAACTCGACGATGCCGCCGCAGCATTGAACCAGGCGGTCAGGGTTGATCCTACAGCATTCAGCCCGCGACTCAACTACGGCATTGTGCTCTTCTACAAAAAACAGTATCAGGACGCAGACACTCATCTAGCGCACGCGCTTTCGATAAACGAGACATCTGCACGCGCGCATCTCTTCAGAGGGCGCACCTTCATACGGCTGAACGATCTCGCAAGAGCGGAGAGAGAGTTCCTACGCGCAGTCGCGCTCGGTGGCAGTGCGGACATAAACGAGGCGCACAGATTTCTTGGCGGCATCTATCGTGAACAGGGAAACTACGCACGCGCAGTCGAACAGCTTGAGACTTACCTGAAACTCGTGCCCAACACACACGATGCGGAGCAGATTCGCCAGATCATAAAAGAACTCCGCAGCAAGATGACAGCGAGCAGGAGTTGAAAGCCTCTGGCACAGAGCCTGGACGGAATTGGCCGCGACACTATCGGAATTCGATAATTCAAAAACGCTCACTCGATCCTCTGTTAGCGTTTAGTAGTGACATGGTTTGAGACTAAGAGCCAGTGCATACCAGTCTCATGTTTTCAAATTAGCGCACCTGCTTAGCACCTCCTTGCCTGTTGCTTTCGCATCATTCGTGCGCTCTCTTTCTAATTCAGAGATTTGAAAAGAAATCCAAATTTATAAAGATTTCCGTTGCCAGCCGCCCGTGAACGGTTAAGTTAAATGCTGATAAGAACTTAGGTTGCGGTTGAAGCATCTTAGCGGCACGATTCTTGCCGTGAGTTCATGCCGAGCAAATTCATGTTTGCCGCATCCCTCGTCTTTAGCCATCTACAGTCTAACAGACAATACCCAGAGGGTTTCAACAAGTGTGCTGTTTCTGCAGTAACAGCATGCACAATAATTCTAATAAGGAGTTTACTTGCGCAAGGAGCCTACCATGAAGAAATTCTTAATGGCGACGCTGGCGCTCTGCTTGTTTACAGTAGCAGCGCTGGCGCAATCCAACACAGGTCGCCTTACCGGAACTGTCTCCGACCCTAGCGGAGTCATCCCGGGCGCAACCGTCACGGCCACCAACAATGCCACGGGCAAAGTTGATACGGCGACGACGACGGGCGAAGGCACTTTCACTATTCCCCAACTTGACTCTGGAACTTACACCGTAAAGGTCACAGCACCGGGTCACAAAAGCTTTACAGCCAATGACGTTAAGATTGACGTCTCAAGAGAGTATTCGCTTCCGGCGGTGCTCGAAGTCGGAAACATCAACGAGAACGTGACGGTCGTCGCGGGCGCTGACGTTGTTAACTCTACGAACGCCGAGTTGAGCAACACGGTCAGCCCTCGTCAGATTCAAGAGCTTCCCCTGAACGGTCGCAACCCACTAAACCTGATTGCACTGAACGCGGGCACGGCTTCCAACGGCTCGACCAACACATCCATCAACGGCCAGCGCAGCTCGTTCACGAGCATCACGCGCGACGGCATCAACATTCAGGACAACTTCATTCGCGCCAACGCGACTGACTTCGCCCCGGAGCGTCCCAGCGTGGATGACACGGGCGAGTTCACACTGACCACTCAGAACGCCGGTGCCGAGCGCGGCTACGGCGCTTCGCAGGTCGAGCTTGTGACGCCCTCTGGCGGCAACGAGTTCCACGGCGCGGTATTCGAGTACAACCGCAACTCAAAATTTGCGGCCAACAACTTCTTCAACAACTTGAACGGAGTTAAGCGTCCCTTCCTGAACCGCAACCAGTTCGGTGGTCGCGCCAGCGGTCGAATCATCAGGAACAAGCTGTTCTTCTTCGGCTACTACGAAGGATTGCGTTTGCGTCAATCTTCATCCCGTCTGAACACGGTGTTGACGCCCAATGCGCGCAACGGCGTCTTTACCTATACGGATAACGCTGGCGTTGTCCGCACGCTCAACGTGCTGACGGCTGCGGGTGTTGCGGCGGACGCTACAGTCGCCTCTCGCCTTATAGCGAATATACCGCTAGGTAACAGCTTCGACGCGGGCGACTCCTCGGCGTCGCTGCTGCGCAACACGCAGGGCTTTCGCTTCAGCCAGCAAGGCAACACAGACCGCGACTCATACACGACACGCATTGACTACAACATGAGTTCGCGCTTCTCTTTTAATGGCGTCTATTCGCATAAGGTCGAGAACAATCTGCGCAATGACGTGGATGCCACGACAGGCGGCACCAATCAAACATTGGGTGCCAGCTTCGGTACAACGCCCCAGACGACGCAGCCCTCTACAAACAACTTCTATCAGGTATCGTTCCGTGCCACGCCGACTCCGAGGTTCACCAACGAGGCGCGCGGAGGTATCTTCAAGAGCGATCCTATCTTTAACCGTGGGCCAGCTCTGCCGGACTTCTTCCTTAATTCGGCGCTGGTGAGCAACCCGGAAGTGAATTTCGAGCAGCAAGGTCGCAGAACGAAACTGTTCACCTTCCAGGATAACGCCGAATACATCATGGGCAACCATGACTTTCGCATCGGCGGTCAGGGGCAGTACTACAGAATCACCCCGTTCGGCCCCGGAGCGTTCGGTGCTTCGACCATTCCTGCCTTCCAGCTTGCTACAGGAACGGCCACGCCTGCCCTGGTCTCGGCAAATTTCACGGGCGGCATCAGTGCCACGCAGCTTACTAACGCCAATCGTCTGTTGGCGCTGCTGGGCGGCATAGTCAGCACAGGGCAATTGGCCTTCAACTCTAACAACGATCCGTTCTCCGGTCTGCTGCCCGGCGTATCGCCGCAGCGTCGTCTGGAGTTCGAGAACTACAGCACGTACTTTGCCGATTCATGGAGAGCCACACCGCACCTGACGCTTAACCTCGGCGTGCGTTACGAGCTTTACCTCCCGGTTAGAGAGCACAATCGCCTCTTCATAGAGACGATTGTCCCGCCGGGCAGTAGTGTTCAGTCGGCTGTCCTTGATCCTAACGGCTCGTACGGTCTGGTGGGAACCAACGCTGGCGGGAAGCGTCTGTTCAAAACAGACATGAACAACTTCGCGCCCGTATTGAGCTTCGCATGGACGCCCACAGGAACCAGCGGCATTTCACGCTTCCTGTTTGGTAATGAAGGAAGAACGGTCATTCGTGGCGGCTACCGCATCAGCTACGTCAACGACGAGTTCGTTCGTGCAGCCGATAACGCAGAGCTTGGAAACGCTGGCCTTGCTACCACTCTGACCGCAGTCAACCCGGCCAACGGCTCGACATCGCTTAACTCGCGTGTCTCTACGCTGAATCCCACGAGTTTCTTCCCAAGCAGTTTGGCCGCGCCGTCTTTCCCGCGCCCATTCACGACTAACAACACCGCAGGGTTCGCCTTCTTCGGCACTGCTTTCGCCGTTGACCCGAACATCAAGGTGGCGTCGACGCACGAGTACAACATCGGCATTCAGCGAGAGATCGGTTTCCAGACCGCTCTCGAAATTCGCTATGTCGGTGGACGAAGCAACAATCTGTGGAGAGTCACGGACTTCAACCAGATTGACATTCGCAACAACGGTTTCGCAGCCGACTTCAATCGCGCGCGAGCAAATCTGGTGACATTCGGTAGCGCAGGTTGCACGGCAGCGCAGGCGGCAGCGACTGGTTGCCAGCAGTTGACCGTCTTCCCGAATCTGGGAAGCGGTGGTCTGCTTACCAACTCTACGGTTGTAGGCCAGTTGCAGGCAGGCACTCCGGCTGATCTGGCTTTGGTCTACATCCAGAACGCTCTGACCGGCACGGTTCGCTTCCTGCCAAACACGAGTACTGGCGTGGCAGATGTGCTAGGCAACAGCGGCAGGTATCGCTACAACTCGTTGCAGGTCGAGGTACGTCGTCGCTTCTCGCAAGGATTGCTCTTCCAGGCGAACTACACGTTCCAGAAGACGCTCTCTGATGCGGCGGGCGTAGCACAGACTCGCGTTGACACGCTGCTTGATCTTCAGAATCCGGGGCTTGAATACTCGCGCGCTGACTACGATCAGACGCACGTATTCAACCTGAACCTGATCTACGAACTGCCGTTCGGCAAGGGCAAGCGCTGGCTCAACGATAACGCAGTTGTTGACCGCATCCTCGGCGGATGGCAGGTCACTAACATCATCCGCACGG
>DATHJK010000090.1:0-3323 GCA_035316225.1 Pyrinomonadaceae bacterium | reverse complement strand
GAAGGGATGAGGGCGGAGGGATGAGGGATGAATAAGAAGGAGTAACAGCATCAACACGCAATAGGCTCAACCCTTTTCATCCCTCCGCCCTCATCCCTCATCCCTTCTTTCATCCCTTTCAGTATCCCACTGGCATACCATCGTTGCGCGGGTCGCTTGCTCCCAGACGCATGTGTGTGCCTTCTTCAATCATCACGCCCTCGGCGCTGGCTACGTTCTGCGGTTTCGCCGCAGGCTCAATCTTGTGGCCTCTATGTTCCAGCACGCTGATTGTATCGGCTGATAGTCCGAACGGTTCATACAATACAGTGTCTGGAAACCACTGGTGATGTATGCGCGGGGCGTCAATTGCCTGCTGTATGTTCATGCCGTGATCTATGACGTTGACTACTACTTGAAGAACAGCATTTATTATCCTCGCGCCTCCACGCGCGCCGACGGCGAACCAGACAGAGCCATCTCTGCGTAGAACAATCGTCGGCGTCATGGAAGAGAGCGGGCGCTTGCCGGGCTGAATCGCATTGCGCTCGCCCTGAATCACGCCCCACAGATTCGGCGTTCCGGGTTTCGACGTGAAATCATCCATCTCGTCATTTAGAAGAACCCCTGTGCCTTTCGCCGTGACGCCTGAGCCGAACAGGTCGTTCAAAGTATAGGTGTTCGCAACGACGTTGCCATCCTGATCGATGATTGAAAAATGCGTAGTCTCGCCCGTGCGAAATTCATCCGCGTGGCCGCCGCGAATCTCTGCGCTCGATGAAGCGCGCTCCGGGTTGATGGTGCTTCGCTGCCTGGCCGCATAACTCTTATTAATCATCGCTTCGACCGGCACGCTCACGAAATCCGGGTCGCCCATGTATTCGGCACGGTCTGCATAGGCGCGCCGCATCGCCTCAATCATCAAATGATATTTTTCGGACGAGTAAGGGTTCATCGCTGAGATGTTGTAGCCCTCAAGAATGTTCAGCATCTCCATCAGAACTGCGCCGCCCGAAGAAGGCGGAGGCATGGAGATGACTTCACAACCGCGATAGGTTTGATGAAGCGGCGTGCGCTCGCGCGGCGTGTAGCGTCTGAGGTCTTCCAGAGTGATTAGTCCGTTGTGCCTACGCATATCGTCGGCAATAAGGCGAGCGGTCATGCCCTGATAAAACTCGCGCGCACCGCCGCGCTCGATTCGGGAAAGCGTCTGCGCGAGTTCAGGCTGGCGTAAACGCTCGCCCTCGCCGTAAACATTCGAGCCGTTAAAAAAAGTCCTGCGGCTGTCTTCATAAAGCCCAAGCTTGTTCTGATTGTCTCGTAGAGAACGGGCGTTCATGTAACTAAGTACAAACCCTTCGGCGGCAAGTATTCGCGCAGGCTCTATATGTTGCGCCCATGTCAGCCGTTTCGAGCCGTACTTTCTGAAAGCCATCTCAAGCCCCGCGACTGTGCCGGGCACTCCGGGGGCGCGATAGCCCACGGTTGACGAGCCTTCTCCTTTAATCAGATTGCCGTGCTCGTCCAGATACATGTTGCGCACGGCTTTAAGAGGCGCGACTTCGCGGTAATCAATCGCAGTCGTCTTGCCGTCACGAAAGCGAATCAGCATGAAACCGCCGCCGCCCAGGTTTCCGGCCTCCGGGTAGACGACAGCAAGCGCGAAAGCCACAGCGACCGCAGCATCAACGGCGTTCCCGCCTCGCCGCATCACGTCCGCGCCGATCTGCGAAGCCAGCCGACTTGTGGACGCGACAATCGCGTGCTCGGCGCGAACAGGCTCTCGCCACCCTGCGGGCGTTGCACGTGTCGTACCTGCGGCGCTTCTAAATAACGCAGCATGCGAGAAGAGAAGCGAGCACAGCAGAAAGAGCGCGAAAATGATTTTCCCGATTTTCATCATCATCTGAAGTTATTATAGTCAATACTCTGCCTACAGGTTGAAGGAGCGCAGCCTGTTTTGTCTCTTCACAATTGCGCGAAGAAGCGTCCGGGGCTGAGAATATTCTTCGGGTCAAGCCCGGCTTTGATGCGCCGCATCAAACCGGCCTTTGGCCCAAACTCGCCCCATGCGTCAACCGCCCGTTTAATCTCAGGCGGCGCTTCTTCAATCACCAGCGCGCCACCCATCTCTACAGCCTTAGCCCTCAATCGAATCAACGATGATGCGGCTGCTTCCATCTCCTGCGCTTCCGGGCTTACTACTCGCAGCCTTCCGTCTGCGATGCAGGCATGCCAGCGCGCTTTTCGTAGAAGCGCTTCCTGTTTCTGTGCCGCGTCAACGAAAGCGCGAAGGCTGGTCGGCTTTACTTTGACGCGCCAGACCAGATGCCGTCCCTCATTGATTGAAGCAGCCGCAAACTGTTTCCACAACTTTTCGTCAACAGTTTCCACGGCAGAAGTGATTCCTTCACTATGAGCAAGCTCAAGCACTTTAGTTGCTTGATAAGAGACGGCCTCCTCATTCCCGGCGAACCTGACCAGCAGAGCAGACCTGTTTGCCTCCGCTTCAATGCCCAGACTCTGCGCCAGATTTTCAGAGACGATCTCGAATGCAATGGGAAGAAGATGCGCGGCTAGAATGCTTCGCGAGCATCGCCAGAGCGCCGCCTGCTCGCCGGATAAAATAAGCGTCACTGTGCGCGAAGGGCGCGGGCGCAGCTTGAATGCGAGTTCCAGTATGAGACCGAGCGTTCCGTAGCTGCCTATGAAAAGTTTGCACAGATCATAGCCCGCCACGTTTTTCACGACGCGCCCGCCAGACTTGATGACTCTTCCATCTGCGAGCGCGACACGCATGCCTATCACATGATTTCGCGGCGCGCCGTAGGCTGTACTCAACGCGCCCGCCAGACCTGTTGCAATGATTCCTCCGACTGTCTCGCTTCCGTCGCCCGGCGGATCGAGCGCCAGCCACTGGCCTGCGCCATTCAGTTTTTCGGTCAAGTCCGAATGTCTCACGCCAGCCTCTGCAATCGCAATCAGGTCTGCCGGTTCATGCTCTATGATTCTGTTCATCCTGCGCGTGCTGAGGATAATGTCCGCGTGACACACAGGATTGCCCGCATGCAACCATTTCCCGGCGCCCGCAGGAACTACGCATAAACTTTCACTCGATGCGAGTTTGAGAGCTTCGCAAGCTTCATCAGCCGACGAAGGCGAAACAAGTAATGCTGGCTCGACCCCGCTATCACTAACATTCTCTTCGCCTACAATCCCGCACAGCGCCCGGCGCAGCCCGTTATGATTGATATTGTGCGGCGCAGTCTCAGTATTCGAGGATGAGTTAAGAGGCGCAGAGACGGGAAGATTAGGGGACGCGGGGAAAACCGCAACGGCTTCTT
>DATHJK010000089.1:0-4726 GCA_035316225.1 Pyrinomonadaceae bacterium | reverse complement strand
ACCCGCATGGCATATCGGTCGTTGACGCCGCGCTGATGATAGAATCCGGCGGCTACAGCCGTTTTGATAAATTGATAGTGGTTCACTGTCGCCCGGAAGCTCAGCTACGAAGATTGATGATGCGAAATAATTTGACGCTGGAAGAGGCACAGAAGAGAATAGCTTCGCAGATGGCTCAGGAAGAGAAGAAGCATTACGCAGACTATTTGATTGATACTTCCGAAGGGTTTGAAGACACAAAAAATCAGACCGAAAAAGTTTTCGGGCAACTGTTTGAATTGAGCGAACAGTCGAAGCTGTAAAAGCTTATAATCTCCTCGCTTGAATGCTTCGGGTCAATACCGCCATAAGATGAGTGAAGGACGGGCAACTAAAGTAAAGAGGCGAGCGACACTTGCGCTCGCAATGCTCCTGACTGTTTCGCTTCTTGGCGGCGGATGTTTCCTTGATAGCGAAGTCGAGCCGTATTACGGTCGCGTCCAGGTGCCGCGCTCGCAGGAGTTTCGTTGGAGCGACGGCGGACTGCCGCAGACTTTCGATCCTGCTCTTGCGGCTGCTCCGCCCGATACGGATGCGGTGCGCGCCATCTTCGAGGGTCTGACGGAATACGACCCGCAGACGCTTCAAGCCGTGCCGGGCGTAGCCGAGCGCTGGGAATCGTCGCCGGACGCGCGCGAGTGGACGTTCTATCTCAGACATGATGCGCGCTGGTCGAACGGCGATCCGGTCAAAGCTCAAGATTTCGTATCCTCCTGGGAGCGAACCTTACGCATGGGCGAGCGCGCTCCACATGCGCGCCTGATGGAGAACATAGCGGGCGTGGAGTTTCCCAAACCTGCTAAGGCTCAGCCCGTGAGCGAGCCGGTCGCTTCGCCTGAGCCGAGTCCACAGGCCACTGCAACGCCCGGCAGGGAAGCAGCCGCACAGCAGCAACCGCAGAGGCTAGAGACGAAGCCTGAACCCAGTCCAGCACTTTTCGGAGCCGAGGCGATGAGCGATTACGTCCTGCGCGTGCGGCTACAGCGCTCAGACAGAAATTTTCCTTCACTCGTTGCGCATCCGGTCTTTCGACCCGTTCATAATTCTGAAGACGAAACGCAGGCCGCCCCGGACGCAGCGAATTTTATAACGAACGGTGCGTTTCGTTTGACTAAAGCCGGGCGCGACACTGTGGTTTTAGAGCGCGCGGGAAATTACTGGGATGCCCAGACCGTCGGTCTGGAGCGCGTGCAGTTCGTGAACACGCGAGATGCAGAGACTGCGCTTGCGGCCTATCGCGCTGGCGAAGTTGATGCTGTGACGAACGCTGTGTTCGAGCCGCTGGCGCTGAAATTGCTCGCGCCGTACAAGGATTTTCGGCGCGCGACCTACGGCGCTCTCACCTACTACAGTTTCAATCAAGCGCATGCGCCCTTCAATGACCGGCGCGTGCGCGAGGCTCTCGCTATTGTGATTGACCGCGACCGCATCAGCGAAGATTTGATGGGGGGCGCAACAGAGCCAGCTAAAAAATTCTTGCCCGTTCAGGTCAACTCAACGGAGCAGGGGGCAATTCCTCTTCTTGAGCGCGACGCTGATGGTGCTCGCCGCTTGCTGGCTGATGCTGGCTTTCCCAATGGTCAGAATTTTCCTCGCGTGAAACTCTTGATTAATCGCAATGAGCAGCAGCGCCAGTTAGCTCGAACCGTCTCTGACCTGTGGCGCAGCAATCTGGGAATCGAGACCGACATCGTTATAAAAAATTGGGATGATTACGAAGAGGCCGTGCGTAAGGGCGATTACGATATCGTGCGTAGAGGGATGGTTATGCAGACGGTTGACGAGACGACGAACATGCGCATTATGTTCGAGCCTGACATTGTAGAAGAACCGGTCGCTACCGTCTCGCCTGACTCTACAGCCACGCCGAATGCGACCGGCAGCGCTTCGCCTTCTCCGGCTAATCCTGCGGCTTTGGAAACGATGCGCGTGCCTCCGGCGCGAATGCCGAAACCTGTCTACACGGAGGCAGAAGCGATGCAGGAGTTGCCAGCCATCCCTATATACTTCGCTTCGTCATACTCGCTTGTGAAGCCCTACGTCACAGGCTTCGACACGAATTTGCTGGACGCGCCGACCCTGAAGCGCGTTAAGATAAACACAGCGTGGCAGGCACAGCCCGCCGCAAGCAGCGGGTTGCTCAGGTAGCTTGTACGAAAAATTGTACGGCCAGCCGCAAAGCAACTCTGCGGCAGAGCGCAAGCATCCTTCTAAAGATGAGCGCTCTCGATTGCTTCGCATCTTGAAAAGATGAGCGCTCGCGTGTTACGTTGGCACGCATCTGGATTTACCCTGAAAGTTAAACTAGACCCTCTCCCATGCGCGTGAGGAAGTTACAATGGCTCTACCGACCGCTCAGACGGAAGTAAGAGAAGCTGTCGCCATTGCATCTCTTCGTGCCGCCGCATCTTTCGCTGAAATTCGAGAAGACCCCGTTAATTGAAGGAGGAGCTTCAGTCGTCATGTTTACCTTCCGTTCATCAAGAATGCGCTTTCACGTTGCGCTCCTGTTGCTGGCTGCCGTTGCAATCGGTTGCGCCGTCTCCGCTAAAAATCAGACCTACTTCGGCAAGGTCGCAACGCCCGCTGCAAATGAGCTTCGCTATGTGACGGGTTCCGAGCCTGAATCGCTGGACCCGCAGATTGGCACAGGCCAGCCGGAAGCGCGAATCTACATGGCGCTGTTCGAGGGGTTGACCGAATACGATCCCAAAACGATGGCTCCGATTCCGGCTATAGCAGAAACGTGGCACGTCAACAACGATTCGTCGGAGTACGTCTTTCACCTGCGCCACAACGCTCGCTGGTCGAACGGCGACCCCATAACGGCGCAGGATTTCGTCTACTCGTTCCGCAGAGGCGTTTCGCCGGAGCTTGCTGCGCGCAATGCTTACCTCGCTTACTACATCAAGAACGCGCAACCCTATAACGAGGGCAGTGTGTTCGTGCGCGACCCTGCGACGGGACAGTTTCTACTAGATAGAGATTTTCAGGACGAAGCGGCAGGCGCTCAAGCAGTCACGGCAGCGAATGAATATCCTGCGGGCGCTGATGAAAACCAGCTTCCAGAAACAGATTTTCATAAATACATGCATTCGCCCGCGCGATTGACTCTTCCGGCAGATGCTAAGGCGCAGAAGAAAGCTCTCGATGCTAACGCGAAACTCAAAGCTGCGGTCGAAGGCAAAGAGTTTGTGCCGGTAACTGCTGAAGACGTTGGCGTCGAAGCCATTGACGATTACACCTTGCGCGTCATGCTCATCCAGCCCGCGCCCTTCTTCATAAAACTCTTCCCGCATCAATTCTTCCGCGCCGTGCCGCGCAAAGCCATAGAGCAGTGGCACGAAGCCTGGACGCAGCCGGAGCATATAGTCACCTGCGGCGCGTTCAAGCTGGAATCGTGGAAACCTTATCAAGACCTGACGGTCGTGCGCGACCCGATGTACTGGGACGCGGCCAACGTCCATCTGGATCGCATACATTTCTATCCTCTGGACGACAACCCGACCATCATGAATCTCTACAAGGCCGGGCAGGTTGATGCAGTGCTGAACCATTCGGTTCCTGCGGCGTGGCTGGACATGATCATGCCGCTCAGGGATTACATGGATTCGCCCGAAGTCTCGATTGATTATTACGAGATAAATACCCGAATACCGCCTATGAACGATATACGGGTTCGCAAAGCATTCAATGTAGCCATTGATAAGGTCTCATTCGCAAAGTGGCGAAAGATAATAAAGCCTCTGACGGCTTTTACGCCGGAAGGGATTTTCCCCGGCTACCCTCAGCCACGAGGCGATCAGTTTGACCCGGCGCGCGCGCGGCAACTTCTGGCAGAGGCCGGCTATCCCGTGACCAAAAACGGCGATGGCAGCTATTCCTGCCCAAAATTTCCCGCGAGCGAAGTGGAGATTCTCTACAACACACAAGAGTCTAACAAGGTCGTGGCCGAGTTCATTCAGGCGCAGTGGAAGCAGAACCTGGGCATCACGGTTCAGCTTCGTAACATGGAATGGAAGACGTTCCTGAGCACGCGCGCGCGCGGCGAGTTCAAGGGCTTCGCTCGCAGCGGCTGGGTCGGCGACTACATGGACCCGTTCACATTCTTGAACATCTTCTATACAAAGAGCGGCGATAACGGCACGGGTTGGTGGGATGCGAAATATGTGAAGATGCTGGACGACGCCAACCGCGAACTCGACCAGCAGAAGCGTTATGAGCTGCTGGCAAAGGCCGAAGCGTTTCTAATGGAGAATCAGCCGATGATTCCGCTGGACACGGCTGCCGTCAACTGGATGAAGAAGCCATACGTGAAAGGCATGTACCCGAACCCAGGCACGCTGCACCCGTGGAAGTTCGTCTACATCGAGCGCGACCAGTCGAAGTGGGACAATGGAACGCCTAATCTGGCGGATTAGTGATAAGAATTAGTCTGGAGTCTGAAGTCTGGAGTCGGAAGAAAAACTTCTTGGCTTTCGACTTCAGACTTCAGACTCCAGACTTTTTATCGCGGGGAAAGTCTTATGTTGAGATTCATCATTCGTCGCGTGCTGATAATGGTTCCGATGCTGATTATCGTAATCAGTATGACGTGGGGACTCATCAGGCTCGCGCCCGGCAATTTCTATACGGGCGAAAGAAGATTGCCGCCCGCAATCGAGCAGAACATTCGCGCCAAGTACGG
>DATHJK010000088.1:0-7507 GCA_035316225.1 Pyrinomonadaceae bacterium | reverse complement strand
TTTGCGCCTGCTTATTGTTGACGATGAAGAGGCCGCGCGCTATGGCATGCGCCGAGCGCTCTCCGCCTTTGGTTACGAAATTTCCGAGGCCGATTCCGCAGAGGCCGCGCGCATTCTGGTAGAAAAACAGCAGCCCGATCTTTTGTTGCTGGATGTTAACCTGCCGGGCGCGAGCGGCCTCGATCTTTTGCGCGAGCTACAGGATGAGAAAAAGGAAGCGCCCCTCGTAGTTATCATCACTGCGCACGGCTCTGAAAGAATGGCCGTCGAGGCGGTCAAATCCGGCGCTTACGATTACCTC
Organism: Pyrinomonadaceae bacterium; assembly: GCA_035316225.1. GTDB lineage: Bacteria > Acidobacteriota > Blastocatellia > Pyrinomonadales > Pyrinomonadaceae > 3-1-20CM-3-53-8. The sequence continues at coordinate 7,206 of DATHJK010000088.1, read as the reverse complement.
TCGAAACCTTTTGAAGTTGACGATCTGCGTCTTGTCGTCAACAACGCATTCGAGACGATTCGGTTGAGGCGCGAGAACCGCAGCCTGCGACGGCGCATTGAGAGCGAAGGGGTCAGGCGCGGCGCACTCCTCGGCGTTTCTAATGATATGGAGCGCGTGCGCTCTATGATTGAAAAGGTTGCTGAAACGGATGCTACGGTTCTAGTGCGCGGTGAGTCGGGTACTGGGAAAGAGTTGGTCGCGCGAGAAATACATGAGAGAAGTTCTATCAGAAGAAGCGGCTCTTTCGTCGCCGTGAATTGCGCCGCGCTTCCATCCGAGCTAATAGAATCCGAGTTGTTCGGCCACGAAAAGGGCGCATTCACGGGCGCAAGCCTGCGCCGTCATGGTAAGTTCGAGCAGGCTGACGGCGGGACTTTATTCCTTGACGAGATTGGCGACATGAGCGCGAACGTTCAGGCGAAGCTATTGCGCGCGTTGGAAGAGAGGCGAATAGAACGGTTGGGCGGGACGGAATCAATTCCCGTTGACGTGAGAATAGTGAGCGCAACGCACAGACCGCTCGAACAGGAGATTTCAAACGGGAATTTCAGGGCAGACCTCTTCTATCGTCTTCGCGTGGTCACAATCGAAATCCCTCCCTTTCGTGAGAGACGCGAGGACATACCTGTGCTGGCGGAATCTTTCGCGCAACTCTCAGCCGAAAAGTTCTCGCTGCCGGTGCGCCCCATTGCTCAGAACGCGCTGCGACTTCTGATTGATTATGACTGGCCCGGCAACGTGCGCGAGCTGCGCAACGCTATTGAGCGCGCCGTCATCTTCGCAGAAGGCGACGAGATTCGAGAGCGCGACCTGCCCGAAGAGATCAAACCTTCTCAAGCGCGAGCGCAGACCAAACAGACGCTGGAAGAAGGCGAGGAGATGCTTAACGTTCCTTTCACTGCAAGCTTTCGTGAAGATCGAAAGGAATTCGAGCGACGTTACATTGCGCGCTGTCTGGAAGAGACTGGCGGAAATGTTACGCGCGCAGCGGCAATCTTAGGGATGCACCGCCAGTCTTTGCAGCACAAACTGCGCGAGCTTGGACTTGCTCGAAGATACATTTCTCTTGCCGATAGAGAGCAAGAATAATCCGACAGGTGGGATATAGTTGTAGAGTCGCCGGAAACTTTTCAATTAAGCGAGGAGACTATGAAAGCACGCACGGACGCCATCATTCACCGCGAGCAGGCTGAATATCTGGAAAGACTTCATCCGGCGAACACAGGCGTCATTGCGGAGATGGAAGAGTACGCGGCCACGAATCGCGTGCCCATAGCAGACCGCGAGGTCGCGCTGTTTCTGGAAATCACTGCGCGCGCTATAAGGGCGCGCAACGCTTTAGAGATAGGAATGGCAATCGGCTACTCTGTGATTCATCTTCTGCAAGGAATGGATGAAGACGGTCTGGTCGTGACGATTGAGCCGAGCGATGAGATGATCGCGCGCGCGCAAGACTATTTTTCCAGAGCAGGTGTGAGTGGCCGCGTGAGAATTGAGCGCGGGAAAGCTCTGGAAGTGATTCCACGATTGAACGATACATTCGATCTTGTCTACATTGATGCGATGAAAGAAGAGTACACGGATTATCTTGAGAAAACTCTGCCGCTGCTGCGCATAGGAGGCGTCGTTATAGTGGATAACGTGTTGTGGGGCGGCCAGGTTGCAGGCGAGATTCGCTCGCTGGATCAAGTGGCCTCGACAGAAGCGCTGCGCCTCTTCAACCAGCATCTGGTTCATCATACGCAACTGCGCGCAGAAGTGCTCTCATTCGGTGACGGCATCGGTTACGGTGTAAAGGTGAGGTAGAGCATCACGCCTGCAAGGATATTTTTGAGAATTCATACATAAAGCGGGGGCGGCTTGCTTCCGCTTTATGTGCGATTAGTTATGCTGGTTGGCGATGGGGCAGGGGCTTATAAGATGGCCGCAAGCGTGGTCGCGCGTGGCGGCGTTGTGGCTTTTCGCACGGACACTTTTTATGGCTTGGGGGCAGACCCTTTCAATCGCGCCGCTCTTCAGAAAATTTTCGAGCTGAAGGGAAGGGAAGAGGGGAAACCGATTCTCGTTATCATCAGCGACGAAAGTTTGTTGGAAAAGTTTATTGCAGATAGAAGCTTGCTTTTCAATGCGGTCACTCAAAAACACTGGCCGGGCGCGCTCACTATTGTCGCAAGAGCGCGTGAAGAAATTCCAGTGGAGCTAACGGCGGGAACGAACTCGGTCGGCGTGCGATTGCCTGAAGATGCGGATGTGCGCGAGTTTGTACGCGCGTGCGGCGGAGCGCTGACAGCAACGAGCGCGAATCTTTCTGGCATGCCCCCGGCGCAAAACGCTGCGGATGTCGAAAGCTATTTCGATGACAGGGTTGATCTCATCGTTGATTCAGGCAGCGCGCGCAGCTATCAGCCTTCAAGCGTGCTTGATCTAAGCAATGCTGAACCGCGTCTCATACGCGAGGGAGTTATTCCGCGAGAGACAATAAGGGGGACGCTGGAATCTCTGGGCTTACCCTTAAAATAAGATGTTGTGCTGCTAAAGAGAACTATGGCCTCATCAATCTCCCGTATACGCGAAGACTTTGATCGGATTGCTCTGCTTACAGAGTCTCATGGAGGCTCGCGTGATACTTATTACAAATTTCTACTTCGCTCCATCCCGCCTCATTGTGAAAAAATATTAGACATTGGCTGCGGAGCGGGGGAGTTCACACGGCTGCTGGCTTCAAGTGCAAAGAGCGTAACCGGCATAGACCTTTCCCCGCAAATGATACGGCTGGCTGAGCAGCAATCGGCTGGCTATTCAAATATTGAATACGTGACGGATGATGTGATGCGCTTGTCACTTCCAGACGAGAGTTACGATTGCGTTGTATCAATCGCTACACTGCATCATCTTCCGTTGAATGAAGCGTTGCAGAAGATGAAGAATCTGCTCAAGGCAGGCGGGGTGCTTGTAATCAATGATTTGGTCGCAGACGCAGGACTCGCTGACAAAGCAATGGGCGTGTTTGCGTGTGGGGTGAGTGTTGCGCGGCGAGTCTGGAAAACAGGTCGGATTCGACCGCCAAAACAGTTGAGAGAAGCATGGAATGAGCATGGCAAAGGCGAGACATATCTGACGCTTGATGAGGTTAAAGAAATGTGCAGGCAGCATCTACCGGGCGCACGAATCCACCGCCATCTTCTGTGGCGTTATACAGTCATCTGGAATAAGAGCGCGCTATCACAGTAACTATCGTTCGTGAAGCTTTGAGGACTCGTTAAGAGACTCTGACCATCTCTAAGGAGCTACCGAGCGTTCTGAAAGAGCAAACGTGCGCTTTGAAGGAGCAAATGAGCATTCCGAGAGAGTTAGCGAGAGCATCTTTGGCGTTTCTGAGCATTGCAAAAGGGTTAACCGCCGCTCATTAACTCCTTCACACCGCTCCATAAGGCTTTCGGAGTTCTCCGAAACCCCTAACCGGTAGAGCGAAACTCCTTCGTAGCACTCCGAAAGAGTTTCGGTGGTCTCTGAAAGAGTTTCGGGCTGATTGGAAACTCCTAAGAATCTCTGGTTTGCTCCTTCGGAACATGGGTTAAGAGTTTCGGAGAAGTCTGAAACTCCTTCGGAGCAGAGCGAAACTCCTTCGGGGTGCTGGTTAAGAGTGTCAGTGTACTGAAAAACTCTTATAGCGGTTCTCACTTGAGTGAGACTTAGGTCAGTACCGCCTGCGGTAGCGGGCGGGTATCGAGTTGCTTTGCTACTAACTTGCAAATCCAACAACTACCCGCGCGTGCTTAAGCAGGCGGTGCTGACTCTATGACCGCACATCCTCTTTTTATTATTGGGGCAGGGCTTATGCTCCCTGCGCTATCTCTTTGCGCTTCTGCTGCTACCTGCCCTGAACTGTCAGATTTCTGACGAATCTCCAGTCGCCGCTCAAATCCGGTTTGATGTTCCCGACACTCTTTTTAGCCACAACCATGTTATTGAAATACCAGAGCGGAAACATAGGCATCTCACGGCTGACTATTTCCTGCGCCTGCGCGTATAGCGTCCTGGCTCGCTCGCGGTCAAGGGTTGAGACAGCTTCTGCCAGAAATTTGTCCAGGTCAGGATTGCTGTAGCGCCCACGGTTGAAATTGCCGCCCGTGATGAAAAGGTCGCGCAGGAAGATTGGGTCTTGATTGCCGCCAACCCAGCGCCCTGTCGTTAATTGAAACTGCCCGTTGCGTTGCGCGTCCCGGAGCGTGTTGTCTTCCAATGATTCGATTGAGACGGGGATGCCCACTTCCTTCAAAGAGTTCTGTATCACGCTTGCGAACTGGCGGACGACGGCATTGCTGGCGGAAATCTTCATCACTATGGGAGTGGAGAAGCGCGGCTGCGGCCCGTCGCCGTCAGGATCGCGGAAGCCCGCATCGTCCAGAAGCTTTTTGGCCTTCTGCGGGTCGTAGTTGTATTGCTGGCCCTGCGCGTATGCCCACGATTCCGGCGGCAGAATCGAATGAGCGATTCGCGCCTGATCCAGAAGCAGGCTCTTCACAATGCTCTCGCGGTCAATCGCGTATGCAATCGCCTGTCGCACGCGCGCGTCATTGAGCGGCGCGGCCTGAGTATTGAATAGAACATACTGAACATTTGAGCCGGGCGTCTGGACTAGCTGTAGGCTGCTGGTCTGCCCCAAACTCAGGTAAGCGTCCGGCGTTAGCGCGGTGTTGATTGCCAGATCGATGCTCCCGCTCCTTAACTCCGCCTGCTGTGTGTTCGCATCAAGAATCACGCGGACACGCAGGTGCTTTATGCCCGGCGCGCCTTCCCAGTATTCCTCATTCGATTGCATGTCAACGACCTGTTGCGCCGAATCGTAGCTCACGAATTTGAATGGGCCGGAGCCGAGCGGTTGATTCACCTGACTACTAAAACTGCCTTCAGGAATAATTGCGACTGGTGTGCAGTTGGCAAGCAGTTCTGTCCAGGGTTTACGCAATCGGAAAATCACAGTCTTCGCATCCGGCGCTTCGATGCCGGTAACGATAGGTTGCTTGACAAGCTTTGCGCTCGCATTCCCGCTTGAGTTTGGATTTGAAGCCTGATTGCCGGATGGTGCGCTTTCAAAAAACGACGCGGCCTTTGGAGAGTCAGTTGTAAAGAGCGTATCGAACGTGTATTTCACATCGGCAGAAGTTAGAGGCTTGCCATTGTGAAATTTTACGTTGTCGCGCAGCGTGAAGGTGACGGAAAGGCCATCGCTCGCCGTCACAATGTTCGAGGCGAGTTCGCCCACATACTCGAAGTGCTCATTTTTGTGAACCAGCGTATTGAACATCAACTGGCGAAAGCGATCACTCGACGCATCGTTTTTCAGAAGAGGATTAATACTGCCCGGCGCAGATTCAAGCGCCATGACGAACGCATCCGACCTGTTTCTTCTACAGCCTGCGGCCAGGGAGGCGATAATCGCAAGGAGCAGAAGTAGAGTTGTGGCAGCGATCCGCCGGGTTATCATCAGAGTTTGCCTCCGTAGGTGTAATTGAGTTTGCGATTTAGCTGAGTCACCTCGTCCGCGAGTTCGCGTATGCGTTTGGGGTCGAATGGCGGCGGCGGTTGCATGACAGCCTTGGCCGCCTGGATTCTACTCAGCGTAGCGCTCATTCGTTCCGGCTTGATGCGCCCGTCTCGCGCAACCTGAAGCAGAGTATCGTAGCCGCGCTTAATCATGTCCGGGCGCGAGCAGATGAGAGTCATGTCAACGCCAGCGAAGAAGGCGCGAACGACAGCGGCTTCAATGTCGCAGTGCTTCGCAATAGCGCCCATCTCAAGATCGTCAGTCAGAATAAGATGTTGAAAGCCAAGCTCTTCGCGCAAAAGGCTTGTCACAATGCTATGGCTCAAAGATGCAGGCTCAAGCAGACCACCGGCGATGCCCTGACGAATGTCTATGTTGGGGAAGCCGCCGTGGCTCACCATCACTGCGCGTACGCGGTCGTCCTCTCGCTGAAATAACTCGATGTAAGGCGCAAGGTCCTGCGCCATCAGGTCTTCATGCGAGAGACGAACAATAGGCATCTCTTCGTGTGAATCAACTTCACCAGCCCCGATTCCCGGAAAATGCTTCAGGCAGCCCATTAAGCCCGTTCCCTGAAGCGCACGCAAATAGACCATCGTGTAGCCCAGAACTTCGCCGGGCGAGCGCCCCCACGAGCGAGAGTAAAGCCCGTTTGAGAGCAGGTCGCGCTCGTCCGTCATAATTGACATGACGGGAGCGAAGTTCATAGTGAAGCCAAGAAGCCGCAGAACTTCGCCGCTGATTCGACCAAGCGAGCGCGCAGCCGCAAGGTCGCCGTGCTGGCGTATAGTTCGCGCCGCAGGCATCGGCGTGAAGATGCGCCGCAGGCGGTCAACAAGCCCGCCCTCCTGATCTATGCCGCAAATAGGCTGAACAGGAAGCATCTCGCGTATTTCATCCAGCAGCCCGCGCAGTTGTTCCGGTGATGCGACGTTGCGTCCGAAGATGATTATGCCGCCGGGCTGAACATGACGTATGAGATCGCGCGTCTGATCGTCAAGCTCGGTCGCGGGAAGCCCTATGTAGAATATCTGTCCGATTTGTTGTTCGAGCGGAAGGGAATCTAGCGTGTCTGCCATTTGAAAGTTTTTTGAATGAAGTTTCGCGGGAGAATTTTTGGTTAAATAGCCGTCCGAAGATTTAGCTGCGCGCTCAAACAATGCGCTTGCGTAGGTTGAGAAGGAGTTCGCGCGCTTCTTCGGCTGAAATTGTTTCTACATCAAGCTTGCGAAGCTCGTCAAGAAGCATCTGGTTCACTGCGTCAAAAAGAGTAACCTGCGCCGCCACACTTTTGCGCGCCGCACGACGCGCGGCTCTGTCCAGTCCGGCTTCCGATCTGGCCCACTCATCCACGTCACCCTTAGATGATTTCGTCTCGTTTTTTTTATCCGCTTCTTCAGCGAAAACGTCCAGCTCGTAACGCTCCAGTCTCACGAGTACATCACGCGCTCGCTCAAGAACCGAGGGAGGAAGCCCTGCAAGCCGCGCAACTTCAATCCCGTAAGATTTCGACGCGCGCCCCCGTTCGAGTTTATGTAGAAAAACGACCTCGCCCTCGCGCTCCGTCGCAGTAATCTGATAATTCTGCGCGCCCGGTAATCTTTCGGCCAGTTCCG
>DATHJK010000087.1:0-10879 GCA_035316225.1 Pyrinomonadaceae bacterium | reverse complement strand
TGCCTTAGAGGGATTTGATGTGTCACATGGCGGGGATTTGATTCGTACCGATTTTCGCGTTTTCAGAGGATTTGAATCGTCGCCATCTGTTGGAAACTGATGCCTTCAATAGAGGCAGCTCAAAATAATAGATAACATCGGTTTGCATCTATTGAAAGACTTTTCTCAAGGTGACATTTGTTGATAGCTTTAATTCGCATCCCAAGAACTATCGCAATGCTGCTCTGTAAGTTCACGCTCCTTATACAAGTCTTGGCTTCGGATAGCGTTTCCAACTATTATGCTCCGGGAGGACTTGAAGAGATGGCTGCAACTGATGTCGTGAAACATGACCTGAGCAAGTCAAAACGCGCTTCTGTGTTTGATTGGACGGAAGATGTCGAGCCGATGCCGATGCCAGCCGTGCGAAGAGGGCGAGGGAAGAAGACCGCACTTGTGGAGGCGGCGAATCCTCCTACCACTACGCGCGTTTCGGAACAGGAGTTAACCAGCGCACCATATCGAAGCGTCGGAAAGATGCTTCTGGTCATAGACGGGAAGCAAAAGGGAGCGACGGGATGGGTGGTAGCGCCGCACGCATTCATCACAGCCGGGCATTGCGTCTATCATCCAGATTTTGGGGGATGGATCACTCAAGCGGCACTCTGCCCACGCTATGACAACAGATGTGCGAAGACATACACCGTTACCACCGTCTATGCGTTGAAAGGTTGGGTCGAATCCAAGGATTGGCGCTACGACATGGCCGCGTGTGTCGTCAGCGAGAAGTTCGCCTCGACAGAGCCGCCACTATCGTTCGATGTGGGAATTCTCCCGGGATTGCGGTTCACAGCCATTGGCTATCCTATCAAACCAATTCCTGGTCACGAATTCAACGGCAAGCGAATGTGGAAGTCGGTTGGTAATCTCATCACGGGTGGCGACGGTTTTCAATGGGCGGAAAATAATCTTACGGGCGGCGCGAGCGGCGGTCCTTGGTGTGAGACGCTCAACAACTATGTCGTCTCCGGCCTCACCTCTGACCGTGGGGAAGACCCCAATGCGGCGCAATCACCGTTATTCACTAATGGCTTTCGGAATCTCTACGACGCAGTGAAGAATCTATGAAGCACGAGAAGGAGCAAACAATGGGTGCGAACGATGTAGTGAAACATGATCTGACCAAGTCATCTGCTATGAGCAATTGGATAGAGGTTGCCGAGCCGCTGCCGATTCCGGTTGTGCGAGGAGCGAGGAGAGAGAAGAGCGCCCGCGTGAAGGCGGCGAATCCTCCTACCACCACGAGCGTTTCGAAGGAGGAGATCAAAACCGCACCGTATCGAAGCGTCGGAAAGATGGGTATCCGCTGGACAGGGAATATACTAGGTGCAAGCGGCTGGGTGGTTGCGCCGAACGCATTCATTACAGCCGGACATTGCGTCTATGATGCGGATAAAGGTGGATGGATTACTGAAGCGAGGTTCGTTCCACACCTTTACACAGGAAATGAGAGGGAATTCATCGTCACCACGGTCTACACATTGAAGGGTTGGATAGAAACTAGCAACTCAGGCACTCAGGAGGATTATCAGTATGACATGGCAGCGTGCGTCATCAGCCAGGGGTTCGACTTAGAATCGTCGCCGCCACTATCCTTCGATATAGGGCCCGCAGGCCAATACTCCGCAATTGGCTATCCCAGCACACCAATGCCCGGATACAACTTCAACGGCGTGGAAATGTGGAAGTCGATAGGCAATCGGACTTCGAGTGGGCCATATCCTGTAGACGGTCTTTGGTGGGCCGAAAATAATCTTACGGGCGGTGCGAGCGGAGGCCCATGGTGCGAACCGGGTAATAACTATGTCGTCTCCGGCATCAACTCCTTCCGCCTGTACGATCCCAATGAGATGGCATCACCGGCGCTCGAACAGGGTTTTCAGAATCTCTACGACGCGGTCAAGAACCTCTGATCATTCAGACTTGGAACGTGACCCATGCGGCCAACGAAGTCGGGTTATGGGTCATTAGAATCGCCGCCGTATAGGTCATGCCGTAGATAATCTGAAGTCCGCTGAGTACGACGCTGCCTGCGCTGTCGTTATCCGTAAATGTGGATTCGGACGCGGCATCGGTCAGTTAGAGAATGTTCTGTTGAGTCATGCTTTTCTCCTTATCTTGTCGGAAGAGCAGGCTCGATCCACTCCAGGCCGAGGTCCAGATTGCGCGTCCAGAGCAACGGCATGGGCGGATGAACCAGGTTGGTCATCAGGGTCAGATTGAAGTGGAGTTTCCCTAACGTGCCGAGCGGCAGCATGGTCTGGAACCAGTTGCGAATGCTGTCACTCCACGCTGTAAGAACTTCGTCGAGCGGCGTGGCGTCCGGGGTTGCACCTTTGACCGCGACGACCATCGGCGGCTGCATCAGAATCGGCAGCGGTACGGCTGGCAGCGTCGCATTGAGAACGTAGTCGTACATAACTTCGACCTGAAGCGTGAGCGTCGGCTGATCGTTGTACTTGAGCAGATTGTTGAAGAGGTTCTTTAGATGCTCGAAGAGCGAGCGCTTGACGGGACTGGACGCCCCTAGAGAGGCGATGTCATACACGTGCGATGAATCAACAGTCGGCTGTAGAGCATTTGCAAACCTGACATCCGAGGTCGTGTAGATGAACGGTTCAGCGGACACACGTCCCGGCACCAGTTCGACGTTGCGCTTGATCTTCGTCGTCGTCTGCGCGTTCTGTCGCTGGAAGAGGTCTAGATCGGGTAGCTCGACCGTACGGTCAGCGATAGTCTGCCCCTTCTCTGCGGAGAGATAGTTACCCTCGTTGTCTACGTAGACGAAGCAGAACTGATTGAGGTCGTCGCAAGTGTTGTTCGAGCAATCGTTGCCATGATAGCGCTCGGCGTGATACGCCGGATCGCCGACTTGAACCCACGGCATACCAATTCCATCAGGTCTCTTCCCGACCAGCGTGGTGAGCAACGCGCCGTCTCGCGGATCGCCCTCCGCTTTGACGCTGCACTCCTGAATGTAGAAAGAATACTTCAGCAACGGATCGCCTAGCTGTGGCAGCGAGCGAGCCGCCATCACCAGACCACCGGACTGCTTCGCTTTGTCTGTAATGTCGCTAACCATCTCGATGGTCGTCTCAAGCGCCACACCGGCATTCGTCACCTCTTCGCTGCCGGAATCGGTCGTAGCGTCAACCTTTCCGAGGAATTGAACAAGGTCTTGATTGACACGGGGGAAGACGGTGATGAACTGTGCGAGTTCGTTGAACGCATTCAGAAAGTCGGCCTGCGCACGCATCGCCAAGTTCTGGCCGATGTTGAATTCCACATCGCACAGTACACGGTCGTGCGGGTAGTGCACCGGTAGAGCGTAGGTGAAGTCATAGCCCCACTTCGTCAGCGAGGCGAGATCGGGGGCGTCTGGATTGACGACCGGTGTTTGCGCGCTCATTGCTGGCGGGAGCGGGAAGGAGCGCAACGGCAGCGGAACAGCGGCAGTGCCTAGGGGCTGCTCAAGCGGCCAGTCTTCATCGCGTATGACGAAGCTAAGCCAGGTCGAGGCTACGTATCCTTCAACGTCTGCGGGCCGCGAGATCTGGTGCTCGATGTCTGTGCCGTTGTAGACCAGATCGAGATCAAGCGTGGCTACGATCTCACCGCCGCCGCCGCGAACATTCTCCGGTGCCATGACGAGGAACGGGACTGCTGCATCGCTGGCGACTTTCAGATCAAGCTTCGGCGAAGAGAATGTGACCTCGCTGGCAGCATCGCGCATGTCGGCAGGACGACGAATGACGACCGTCAGCGGCGGACGAATCGTGCGACCACGACGGTCTTTCAGATCAGGAGCGACCATGACGGTCGAAGTGCCGAGGACGACTGGCGCGCTCAACGCGAGCGTGACAGTGAGACCGTCGCCCGAAACGGTCGCGGAATTGACCTGCGCTCCTTGCGAGATCGTGTAGTTCGCCGGATTGGTCGCAGAGGCTGCGTCCATAGGCGCGGAGAAGGTGATGAAGACGGTGCTCAAAGTCTCCTCGGTCGAGGCTGCGTAGATGATGCGCGGCGAAGCGAACATGACGGGGCCGAAAAGACGCGGAGTGATCGAAAAACCAGGCTCGTTGATCATCGCATTGACGGTCGCTCGATATTCGATAGCGGCGCGCGTGGTGTATGCGCTCGCCAGCGTCATGAGCATCTGCTGGTAATAGGCTTCCCGCACGCGAGTAGCGTCAGCACCGGCCTCGTCCTCGAAGGCTGGAATCATCCACAGCTTAGCGATTTCGGCGAGGAGCTTCTTCTGATCAAGCAACTGCTGTAAATAGTTCGTCGAGCGGAACTGGCCGACGATCTGAGTCGCAGACGTGAACTCAGGCGTCAGCACGCCGTCAATGGCGGCGAAGAACTGGCGACCCCATGTGTCCATGTCAATGTTGGTGAAGTCTAGAGTGAGCTTTGGTCCGGTGAGTCCCTTGCCGGTCTCATACGTGCGAATCTCCACGTTCGTGTGCGTCTGCAACTCGTTTGAGATAGGGCGCGGCGCGAAGATTACTGAATTGGTCGCATTGTCGCTCTCATCCGAGACGCCCTCTTCTTGCGAGACCTTCGTGTTAATCTTGTAGGAGATAGGCTCCTGCGCGTCCCTCTGCACGCCTACGCGCACGACCCAGAGCACGCTACCATTGCGCGCGGTCGTGACGCTGCGGCGGTCTACGCCGGTCGCAACCTTCATCAGATACGAACCCTGAACAGAGAGCGCGTTCTGGAAGAGCGCCGCGAACTGCGTGAGTCCCACAGTCTTCTCGTTCTGGTTGGGTGAGACCGGCGCAAAATGCGGTGCGACCTCGGTCGCCACTTGGGTGATGCCGGGCATCGTCTCCAGATCACCGAGGACAGCGCCGCCAGTGCGGCGCACGATGAATGAAACTCTGAGAAGAAACACCTGCTCCTGATTGAGGTTGGGTCTGTCTATCGTAAAATCGAGTGTGCGCGAATTCGGCGGAGGCGGAACTTTGGTATTCCACGCCGCGCGGTCGGCTATGAACTCATAGATGGAACTCTTTCCCTGTCCGCCATCGAAGAGCCACTGCTTAATTGACGTGATCTGCTCTGCCGTCAGCGGAATCAAATCACGTAGAAGCGTCGCTTCAACAGCGTAGGCGATGCCGTTCGGATCATTCAGTTGGTAGAAGAGTTGTTTGTAGGTTCGAAGCGCCGTCTGCGCGTTCTGGTTGAGCGTGGAGGATACGCTACCATCGGCTGTGAAGGTCGCTTGTCCGCTGAACGTCAGCTTCTTGTCCGCCGACTCGATGTTGTTGACGGTAAGCACGAACTGGTCGCCTTCGAGCGACTCGACCGTAAGGGTAACGGTGCGCGAATCGGTGAGCGTCGCGTGTGTGATAACGCCACCATCAATCTTGTAGTTGTCCAACTTCTCTGCGGAGTCACTGTCAAGTGGCTGCGTAAATGAAGCAATAACGCTCGTCGATCCGCTCATGCTCGCATAGAGAAGACCTTCGTAGCGGCTGGCGTCGAAGGTAAGGAGGAGTTGTAACGCAGGCTTTCCGCCGACAGTATCAACCTGGAAGCTAGATGCGATTGACGGCCACTGCGACAGTCCTATGAGGAGGTCGCTGTAGCCTGTGCGAATCGGTGGTTTATCGTAGGGCGGTTTGCCAGCGGACGACGAGGTGAGCGTTGTGACGAGCGTGTTGCCGTAGTAATCCTGCCAGTCGAATCCTACCTGTAGGATGTAGCCGACGCCGAGATACGGATTCTCGTTCGCATTCGGCAGATACTCTGATGATTTCTCCAGCTTGCTGATAGCGAACGACGAGTAGGGAACGCTCTGCTTGTAATCCCACTCTTTCACCTCTTCGACCGGAGCGGGAATGACGATTTTGTCGTTCGTCTCCTCTGCTGCTTTCGAGGTCGGACCGGCGGGAAGGCCGATGTTGCTGCCCCTGAAATACAAGTTCTCCGAGACACCGTAATTGAGCAGGCTGAAGTTGTTGTAGATGAAGGCCTCGGCATATCCGCTCGCATTCGGATCAATCGGCACTGGCGGCGCAGGCTGCCGCTTTGCTAACAGCGTCTGCGCGCCCGGCGGAACAGTGGAAGTGCGTATGCGCGGCCCGCCGGGGATAGTGACCTGTTGACCGGCGGCGAAAATCGGCGATACGGTGCGGTTGTTCGGATCGGCGGCCAGAGAGGCGATCCCTTGACCGTAATATAACGAGATGTCGGCAAAGCTCCCGCTATGGGCGCTTGTGCCAACGATCAACTCCAGACGCGGCAGATTGAGCGCTGTGGGGAAGACGACTGGATCGGGAAGCGTGCCCGCGTAGCGCGGGTTCGCACTCTTAAGCGCGTCGAGCGTCGTCGAGAAATCCGTCACAATCTTGCTGAGCGATACTCCGGGTCCCGGCGGCGGCTGGAAGAGTCCTTCGTTGACGATAATCTTTTTTCCGCTCATAAGCGCAAGCGATGCGTTAGACTCGGCAATATCGCCTACGTCGGAGTAGTAATCGTAGCCTGTGCTGTCGAGCGAGCCGAGGTCATTCGATGACAGCGTAAGCTGCGGCGGATCTGCTTGCGCGAAGGCAACCGCGTTCGATGTCTCGACCGCTTCGCCTATTGCGACCGCGTTCATGAAGTTCGTCAGGCGATTGCGGTCGAAGTCTGACGATGGCGCAGCATAAGTGACTATCAGGACGAGCGCCGCTTCGTTGCGATCATTGAAAATACGGTCGGGGAGTCCGCGCTTCTCTACGCTGTCGTAGTAGTAAAGATAGAAGCCACCGGCGCGCGTGATGCTCGCCGTCCAGAGAAGCTGCAAGAACTCGGAGGGCTTGTTGAGAAGTCCCAGGCCACGTTCGGCCTCGGCAGTAAGCATTCTCGACGAGGCTTGCGGCGGGCGCGTAATCGTAGAGAGGTTGACCTGCGCGATGCCGAGCGTGACTTTGTTAGAGCCGCCACCGACCTTAATAGATGCGTCGGTCTGGACGCCTTCGGTCGCGTTGCCGGTCTGTTCGGGCGAGTATCCCAGAACTATCTGATCGAAGAACGAATCGTTGCCGCGAACCTGCTCGATGATCCGCTCAAGCATGAGAATCGAGTTGCCCGAAGCTCCTACCAATTCATACGTCGTCTTATTCGAGGTGCTCGCCGCAACCTCCGGCACGCGCTTCACAGTAAACTCAATCGTCGTTGCCCAGCCATAGTTCGTCAAGGCAGTTGGTATCGTCGTACCTGTAGCCTCGTCGTATCGAGCGATGTTGATGCTGAAGCGCGGAAGCTTCGCCGGGGGCGTGGGACTGTTGTTGTCAGTTGTGCGCGCGAGATTGACCATTGCGTCCGGCATGCGCCAGATGCGCAACGACGGCACGCCGCCGCTTGCTTTGTCGCCATACGGCAGTTTGACAACCTCTGCGCTTTGCCAGAGCAGCGAGCTGGTGAACGGATAGCGCGCCAACTCGCTTTCATACATCACACCAGCGCCTAGACTCGTCAACGGAATCGCAGTCGCGCCTGCTCGGACAAAGGCGCTGACTTTGCGGATGCGCTCCGCATTAGTCGAGTCATATTTTATGGATACCTTGAGCTTCTGTTCGGTGCCGGGGAAAAGGAGCCACTCAGGTCCGGCGCTGCGATCAAGCGTGAACTCGAACGGCGGCGTCTCTTTCACGTTGGGGATGACCGGTACTTTAATTTGCTGTCCGGTGAGCGCGTAGAGTCCGGCGTAATCTGGGAGCACGAGCTTTTCGTCTTTCTCCTCTTTCACCCATATACCTTTGCTCTTCGGCTTGATGCCTGTCGTTGGCAACCGCAGGCCATGCAGGTAATAGCAGGAGGTCATTCCTGAAAGATGCTGAATCGCGAGTGACCGCTGCGCTTCCTTGATTAACTCTTCGACCTTAAACTGCGCAAGATGCGGGACGTTTAGATAGAGATTGTCGTTATTGACGAGGAATAGACCTGACTGATCGCCGTTCGCGGAGGCGAACGAGAGAACATCCATAGAGATGGCAAAGCGCTGTATGATTCCTTCAAGCGTTTCCTTCTCGACGGTTTTAAGGTTGAACGACGGCAGAAAGATGACGGCAACGGGCGCGATGATGCGCGGGTTGGTGAGGACATCGCTGCCGGAGAACAACTGTGCCAACGTGATGCCGCCAAGGGCGCTCGCAACGGTGGCGAGCGTATCGTTCGGAACGGTCGTGTATTCGGCACTTGTCGGCTTGTAGATAACTTTTACACCGCTCTGGAGAATCGCGCGGCCTGCGTTCTGCATAGCCAGCTTCGTCGCATCGAATCCATTCGCATAGACCGGAAGCTTCGCAATCGTGTCGAATGTGTCGTTGGCAAGCGCGCGGTAGGTGACATATGGAATGAGTATCGCAGCCTTGTCGCGCAGCAGGTCAACGACGAGAACATCAGAGTTGATGAGTAGATCAGCGAGCGTTACGGCGAGAGCCTTTGCAACATCAAGGAGTGAGTCGCCATCTTTGATCGTGTAACTCTTGGTCTGGCTCTCATCAATGCGGTACGTGACCGTCTTTCCGGCTTGCAGGATGGCGGTATCGGCGGAGTTCGCGAGTGCCAGATCGGTTGCTCTATATGCGCCGATGTTTTGCGCAGCCTTCGCTGCGAGCGCGTCGAAACTGAGCGTTCCCTCGCTGGCGCTGGCGGTCGCGTGGACGCCGATTGTCAGCGTCTTCGATCCATTCAACGGATGCGCCGGGTTTGCTGTGAAGAGTTCGAAGAGGGAATATTTATCATTGCCCTGGAGATCGCCAGTTGTATTGATCCAGAGGATGATGTCGTGCGGCTTATCGGTGGATGAGAGCGGGTATTTGAACTGTCGCAGTGCGTCGCGCGCGGCCTGCACCATCTGGCGCGCGAGGAGTAGAAAGTAGTCCGAAAGAATCCAGTCGGCCATAGAAAGTGGCGCTCCCGCTTCGAGGGCGAATGCCTTCGGCGCGGTGCCCTGCTCCTGTTGCACCTTGACCGCAAGCTCGTCGAAATACTTGCGTAGATGGGCGAGCGTCTGCTTATCCAGTTCATTGTATTTGCTGAATTGATAGCCGTAGGCAGGCTCAGTGTTCCATGCGGCGACGTTGAGCGTCAGATCGGGAGCGATGGGGAAGAACGTTGTGTCGGACGAGCCTGTCTCCGGCGGCAGATTCACGGTGAGACGAAATTGCCGCTTCATGAAATCGCTCGCTGCTTCGGGCGGAATCGGCGTGGGATTCTCGTCCGTGCTGTTGAGATCAACCTCAATTAGCGTCTGAAGCGTCTCCGCATTGACGACGAGCGCGTCAATCTCTTCCCACGTCTTCGAGGACGGCTGCTTGGCCGCTATTGCCCAGCGCAACACCATCTTCGCCAGCTTTTCGAAGGATGTATCGTCCGTCGCGGCAAGCGTCGCTGCGCGGACGAGCGCCTGATGGCTCGGTTGCGGAACCGACTTAATAGCAACCACTCCGATATAGCATGGCGTCTGCTCCGTGTACTTATCACCCTTATCCCACTCGTCGTGCGCGGCGGCGAGAGCGGGAACGAAGTAGCCTTCAAGCGCAATCTTGTTCGCACTGTCGGCGAGGAGATACCAGTCAACGCCTTTCACTACCTCTGCGAATGCTGTGACGCGCAAGCGCGTGGCGCTCAAGCGATGATCGGCAGGAGCGCGAAGGAGCGTCGGTTCGGGCGCGGCGAGCGTCCAAGGGGCTTTCCCTATATTCTCTATGGTGAACGTCTCTTTGAGACGCATAGAGAAGCTGAAAGATATTGTGATTGAGAAAAGCCCAACGTCAATTGAGATGGAGACCGACACGGAGACATAGGCTGAGACGGTCAGGGCGATAGAACGGTATGATTCGAAGGTGAGTTGAACCATCACCTTCACTTCTATGTTGACATCCGCCTTGATAATGGCGAAATCAACCGTGCCGAAGACCTTTCCAATTATGCCGATGGTGCCGCGCAACCAGAAATAGTAAGCGCCCTGCAATTGCGAGTTGTCGCTAGCGCCGCCGTCTGTAATCTGGTACGGATTCCACTTCGCTATGACGCCCTCGATGATACCAAAGACGGTGATGCTGAATCCTGCGGAGAGAATGCCGTAGCGTATAGATTTTCCGACGCCAAACTGCACGCCGAATCCGAAAACGATGACAGGATTGAACGTGCCGTCGGTGACCGCCGGAACTTTGTTCGTCGTAGCGCTGGAGAGCTTGCCGAAGTAGAAACCAGCCGAGCCGAGCAGAGGAATGCCGGGATAAACGATTCCTTCTATAGTGAAGGAGCGCGAGAAATCTTCGTTCCACGGGAATCCGACATCAACCTGAAAATCGCCGTTTGTGTAGACGGCGATGCCGAATACCGGCAGCGTGAGCGAGTACGCGCCGATGCTGAGATTGCGCATAACATCGGGCAGCGTAATCTCGGCCTGATAGACGCCAACGCTCTCGCTAATCTGGCGATACATGATCTGGAAGTCCAGACCTTTGAAAATCTTCGCGGCTGGTCCGGCCAGCGCTATACGCAGCGCATAGAGATTAGGATCGTTGAAGACGATCTGGAGCGTTATCAGGTAGCCGCTCTTTGGCGGCGGCGGCGCGGCGAGCGACATGTCGGGTTGTTTGACAAGCGCGGTCTTCGTTGTCGTTTGCTTCTCGTCGCCGAACTTGAGAACGCCGAACTCCGTGCCGATGAGCCACGAACTCTGCGGATCGAATATGATCTTAGGGGTCTCGCCCGGCTTCGTGTCAGGCAGCGAGGCGAGACAGTCAATCGCCGCCTGCACGTTCTTCGCGGTGGCGAAGCATGTGGCAGTGACGTGCTGGCCCATCGCAAGAAGGCGAAGGTCTAAATACTTGTT
>DATHJK010000086.1:0-2356 GCA_035316225.1 Pyrinomonadaceae bacterium | reverse complement strand
TTTGAAGTATGAAGGCCAATCGGTTAATACGATTCTTGCGCGCGCGTTGCCCGTCTCCGCCTCGCTTGGTCTTCTGGCCTATGTGCTTGCGCTCATCGTCGGAATAACTGCGGGGTCAATCGCGGCGTTGAAGCAGAACTCCGGGGTTGATTACTGGTCAATGGCGCTAGCCATGCTTGGCATCTCTGTGCCGAACTTCGTCCTGGGGCCGCTCCTTGTGCTGCTCTTCTCGCTCACGCTCTACTGGCTGCCGCCTGCCAGATGGTCTGGTTTTCCGAGCGCGAGCCTTATTCTGCCCGTGATAACCCTCTCGGCGATTTACATGGCTTACATTGCTCGCCTTACACGCGCAGGCATGCTTGAAGTCCTGCGCTCGGATTACATCCGAACGGCGCGCGCGAAAGGGTTGAGGGAGCGAGATGTGCTGATTCGTCACGCGCTGCGTGGAGGATTGATGCCCGTTGTTTCTTACACAGGCCCTGCGCTCGCATTTATTCTGACCGGCACTGTCGTCGTCGAGCGCATCTTCGCATTTCCCGGACTAGGAACCTATCTGATTCAAGGGTGTCAGAACCGCGACGAGCCTTTGATAATCGGCATCGTCGCGTTCGTGGCAATAACACTTCTGACGCTCAATCTTTTGGTTGACATCGCTTACGCATTCATTGATCCGCGCATACGGTACTGATGCTATGAAGGAAGAGAAGCCCGTAACCGAGAACGAAAGCGCAGGAGTCGAGCCTGCATTCACGCCGCTCGGCACACCGCCTGAGCCGCCCGTGCGCTCGCGCGAAGGCGACATCATTCATACCTCGCCGGAATTGGCCGTAGGAGAAGGCGACGTGCGAAGCGCTGAAATGGGCGCTGGTCTCGTGCATGGCACATCGCTGTGGAGAGATGCATGGAAGAGGCTCTTGAAAAACAAGCTGGCCGTTTTCGGCATGATAATAGTTGTGCTGATAACGCTCGCTTCGATAATAGGGCCGCCAATAATTAAAAAGACGACCGGCTACACCTACGACTTCATCCCGCGCGACGTTACATTCATCAAATCGCTTCCGCCTTTCACAACGCCGGAGGGCACGTTCTCGTGGTCGCACCCTATGGGCACTGACAATTCCGGCAGAGATATACTGGCGCGAGTTTTAATCGGCGGGCGCATCTCCTTGATGGTCGGAATAATCTCGACCATCGTTTCGCTCATAATCGGCGTAAGCTACGGCGCAATCGCAGGATACCTTGGCGGGAAGACCGATAACGTGATGATGCGAATAGTGGACATTCTTTATTCGCTCCCTTATCTCATTCTCGTCATCGTTCTCCTGGCTCTCTTCGGAGGCAAATCACCTCTGGGACAACTGGTGCTGCTCTTCATAGCGCTAGGCTCTGTCTCGTGGCTAACGATGGCGCGCATCGTTCGTGGGCAGATAATTTCGCTGAAGAATCAGGAGTTCGTTCAGGCCGCTCGCGCAACGGGCGTCACGACGATGAAAATAATTTTTCGCCATCTTGTGCCCAACACGCTCGGCCCTGTAATCATTTACGCTACGCTGACCATTCCTTCGGTGATGTTGACGGAAGCTTTTCTTTCATTTCTGGGCTTCGGTGTTCAAGCGCCGCTCGCTTCATGGGGCAGCCTGGCATCCGATGGTATTCAGAATATAGCCATCTTCCCCTGGCAGCTAATCTTCCCAGGCGTCACTATGGCTTTAACGCTCTTCTCCCTTAATTTCCTGGGCGACGGTTTGCGCGACGCGCTCGACCCGCAGATGCGAAAGGTGTGAAAGGCAGTTTTCAGTTTTAAGTTTTCAGTTTCAAGAAATGAGTCCAGGCTGAAAACTCAAAACTGAAAACTTAAAACTGCTCTTATGAGTCGTAACGGAAACCTGCTAGAGGTCAGAGACCTGCGGACTTATTTCGAGACCGATGACGGGACTGTGAAGGCCGTTGACGGAATCACTTTTGATCTCAAACGCGGCGAGACGCTGGGGATTGTCGGCGAGAGCGGTTCGGGAAAGTCCGTCACCAATCTTTCTATCATTCGGTTGATTCCTGAGCCGCCCGGCAAAATCGTTTCGGGAGAGATAATCTTCAACGGGCAGGACATAATGGCGCTGCCTTCGGACGAGGTGCGAAGGATTCGCGGCAAGCGCATCGCAATGATCTTTCAAGACCCCATGACCTCGCTCAATCCATTCATGCGAATCTCGCGCCAGTTGATGGAGATTACCGAGCTACATCTGGGGCATTCGAGAGATCAGGCATACGAGCACGCTATAAAGATGCTTGAAACGGTCGGCATCCCTGATGCGCGCTCGCGCGTTGACAGCTACCCACACGAATTTTCGGGCGGCAT
>DATHJK010000085.1:0-4559 GCA_035316225.1 Pyrinomonadaceae bacterium | reverse complement strand
GTGCTAGCTCGTCGCAGAGAAGCCCTGCTCACACGCTTTCAACTTCTACAGCAGCTTGATCGCATAGCGGGAACGAGAGTGGTATGAAAAGAGAGTGATGAGTGATAAGTGATAAGTGATAAGAGAAGGCGTCAGTAGACAGAATATAGAACTCTTATCTACTGACTACTGTATTCCGACTTCTGAATTCTGCTCTTTCTTATCACTTATCACTTATCACTCATCACTTATCACGAGGTAAATATGTTCAAGTGGAGCGCGTTCTGGACTGCATTCGGTGCGTTGTTTGTAGCGGAGATGGGGGACAAGACGCAGTTGGCAGCCGTGACGCTGGCGGCTGAGACGCGCTCGCCCCTGTCTGTGTTCCTCGGCGCGGCGCTCGCGCTCGCGCTGGTTTCACTAATCGGCGTCGCCGTCGGCACGTTGCTGGGCCAGTATCTGCCGGAAAAACTTATACATAACGTTGCGGCAATCGCATTCATAGTTATAGGAGCGCTTATGCTCTGGGGGAAGATGTAAAGGAAGTGATAAGTGATGAGTGATAAGTGATAAGAGAAGGAGACAGAAGTCAGTAGATAAGAGTTTTACCTTCTGGATTCTGACTTCCGTCCTTTCTTATCACTTATCACTCATCACTCATCACTTATCAAGAGGTTCTCATGTATCCATTCAGAAACATTCTCTTTCCGACGGATTTTACGCAGCACGCGCGCGCAGCGCTCAAATATGCGGCGGCGCTGGCGCGCGAGGGCGGCGGTCGCATAATTCTTTTCAGCGTTCAATCGGGAAGCGTGCCGCCGAATCTGCTGACGCTCCCGGAGCGAACGTTTGACGAGCCGGACAACAGGTGGCTGGGCCAATTACGCGCAGGAGTTCATGATTTGATGAGGGATTCTCTGCTCAACGGGCTTGAGGTCGAGCCTGTGATAATCGAGGGCGAGCCTGCGCCGGAAATAGCCAGAGCCGTGCGAGAGTACGATATAGACCTTGTGACGGTCGTGACGCACGGGCGCAGAGGTTTATCGCGTGCGCTGTGGGGTTCGACAGCCGAAGAAATTCTGGCGGAAGCGTCATGCCCTGTGCTAACCATACGCCCGCCGCAACGCGACTTTGTAGAGCACAGGGACGGCCACACTGAGATTCGATTGAACCGCATCCTTCTGGCAACGAACTTTCGTCCGAGCGCGAACATGGCCGCAAAGGTCGCGGGCGAACTGGCCGAGCGCACCGGCGCAGAACTTCACGCGCTCTACGTCATAGGTGATTACATGGATCAAGTGGCTGAAGTCTTCCCCGAAACAGTCGCCCCGTCGCTCCAGCGCCTGCGCGAGTACGTAAAGGAGCGCATGCATGCGTTCGCAAGCGAAGCAGGTGACCGTTCTATCACACACATACGTGAAGGGCGGCCTTACGAAGAGATAGTGAGACTCGCGGACGAAAGGGACGTTGACCTGATAGTGATAGGCACGAACGTACGCGCCTCAATCTTTGGCGGCGCACCCGTGCTCGGCCCTGACATAGAGCGCGTCGTACGCAACGCCCCATGCCCGGTTCTTTGCGTGCCAGCCGGAAGAGTCGTCACGCCGATTCCGGCAATGGTGACTCAACCTGTGCCGCAGACGTAAAAAGAAGAAGGCAGACGATAAGAGATAATTCTCAATCGTCTGCCTTCAGCATTTAAGCTATCCGCGTAGACACCTTATCCACACGCATCCACGTTGTCGAAGTGATCAGTTTGTTTGCTCCACCCGACCTGCCCGATTTGATTTTTAACCTTCACCCACCAGACGGTCTGCGGCTTACTTATCATCTGAATGTATTCACTACTCTCATTTGGTGATGAAGGCATATAATCCTCATAAATCCGGCCCCGAAACCAGAACTTATAAATGCCCTCACCTTCATAATGTAATATGTACAGAACATCTCCTGCTTTGACTCGAACTTTCCTGGTGCGATCAAGCGTGGTGGCTTTCTTAACAATGGCTTTGCCGGGTTGCAAAGTAATGACGACGCCGGTCAAGCCCACAACTTGCTGGCCTTTACTGGCGCGGAATATCACGGTCGAGCTTGTCGAGCGTTGCTTATAGAAAACCGTAGCCGAATTAACTGTCCAACGCCGGTAAGTACAGCACTCGAAAGGACAGGCACCGTAATCTTCAAAATGATTCGGTGGAGATGAATTCGGATTTTGTATTGAAAGGGCTGTAGTCCCTATTGACATACAGCAACAGATTAATAATAGAAAGATTCCGTATCTGCCCATTCCTATCTCCATAAGTTTTGAGCGCCGGTTTAAGACTCTCCGTTTCGACCTTCATTAAGAATATCAATTAACACGTGCATCCTCTGATCCGTTAGATGTTGTTCATACTCTCAAGCGCTGGCGGCGATGTTGAGGCGTTCGAGCTTCAGATAGAGGCCGCGCCGGGTGAGGCCGAGTTCGCGTGCGGCGCGCGAGATGTTGCCTTTGTGCTTGCGCATGGCTTCGGAGATCATGCGGCGCTCCAGTTCTTCTGTGGCTTCGGCGAGCGTGATGCCCTGGCCTGATGAGCCTGCGATGACGTTGAACGGCGTGATGGCGGGTTGCGGCGAGATGGGCGAGGCCGTGCGCTTGAGTTCGGGCGAGAGTTGGTCTGGCGTTAGAACCGCGCCGTCTTCGGCGCGTGCTACGACGCGCTGAATCTCGTTGCACAATTGACGAACGTTGCCGGGCCAGTCGCAGACCATCAAAAGATCAATCGTCGGCGGCGTTATCTGTATGTCGCGCCGCCCGAACTTCGCAGAGTAGTGGTTGATGTAGTAGTTGACGATTGTAGGAATCTCTGACCGGCGCTCGCGCAATGGAGGCACACGCAGGCGTATCACGTTCAAGCGATAGTAGAGGTCTTCTCTGAATTTCGCTTGCGCAACCATCTCTTCCAGATCGGTGTTGGTCGCGGCAATGATTCGCACGTCAACCTTCAAAGGGCGTTGCTCGCCCAGAGGCTGAATCTCGCCCTCCTGCAAAAATCTCAGAAGCTTGGGCTGAACATCCAGAGGAAGATCGCCGATTTCATCAAGGAAGAGTGTGCCGCCCGCAGCCGAGCGAATCATGCCGGGCGAGTCTGTGACCGCACCCGTGAACGCGCCGCGCTTGTAGCCGAATAGATAACCTTCCGACAACTCCTTCGGAACCGCAGTGCAGTTGAACGGTACGAATACCTTATCGCGGCGCGAAGAGATAGCGTGAATCGCACGAGCTACCAGTTCCTTGCCCGTGCCGGATTCGCCTGTAACCAGCACGGTCACATCCGAAGAGCGAATCTTATGAACCTCTTCGACAAGGCGCGTCATGGCAGGGCTTGAATGAATGAAGCCGGGCATAAGGCTTGAGCCTGTCAGCGTATCCTGCTCTGGTGTGCCGTGCCCGGATTGCGCACGTGCTCGAAGCGCGCAAACGTCCATGCCGAGTTCTACTACGCGCAACAGCGGCTCCAGCGACATGCCGCCGGGAAACTCCGCGCGCTCGCGCGGCGATGTGAAGAGAATCGCGGGCGTTGCGTTTGACGAGCGCAATGCGATGATGGATGCGTTCCATCTCTTTTCCAACAACACTCTCTCTACAGCGTCTTCCCAGCGACCGATCTGTTCCGCAATCCGCTCGCTCTCCGCATTCGTGCAGCCGTGCGCGTGTACAGGTTTCAGTTTGCCTGCCTCGCCCGGCTCGAAGATGACAACGCGGCTCGCACCGGTCTCCTGGTGTATGACGGCGACGAGTTCGCGCAGCAGAAGCTCGCGCGAAGCTACGGCCTCGGCCAGTCGGAGAGTTAAAAGCTGCGTGAGCGCGGAACTTTCTCTGTGGCGTTCGGGCGCGCTGTGGTCAAGAGATGCGAGCGCTTCTTCGGCGCGGGCTAAGTCCAGGTGCGCGCCGAGTTCACGGAAAGTGTGCGCGGCAAGCCCTAAATGTTCGGTTGCGCGTTCGGGCTGTGCTATGGCATAAGCGCGTCCGAGTTCGCAGTGCGCCTGCGCGCCGCGATAGCGGTCGCCGAGCATGTCGAAGATGGAGACGCTGCGGCTGAAATGATGAGCCGCGCGCTCTGCATCGCTTTGCGCCATCGCCAGCGCGCCGTAAAGCCTCTGCGACTCGCCAGCGATTGCAAGGTCTGTCTCCGAGTCCGTAGTCTCGCTGGAAACTTTCTGAAGCTCCGTCTCGCACTCTTTCAAATCACCAAGCGCCATGTGAGACTCAGCCAGCAGCAGGCGCGAATCGTAAATAGCCTGACGGTCTCCTATCTGTTCGGCTAGCGCAAGAGCCTGTTGGCCCAGTTCAAACGCGCGCTCTGCTTCGTCAAGCAGCAGGTTGCAGCGTCCAAGCTTGAGCATTGGCTGGCCTGCATACCACTTGTTGCCGTATTTCAGAGCAAGCTCAACGGCTCTTTCAAGAAATTTGCGCGCCTCTTCAATATTGCCGCGCCACATGTGAAGCTCGCCCAAGGAATCGAGCACCATTGGTACTTGCGCGCTATTTTCGTCTATCTCCGAAGCGAGTGCGAGCGCGTGATCCAGCGCTTTCTGCG
>DATHJK010000084.1:0-7166 GCA_035316225.1 Pyrinomonadaceae bacterium | reverse complement strand
GGAAATGTACGCGAGCTTGCCGCAGAGATGGAGCGATTGGTGCTTTACGCGGACGAGGGTGCGTTTATCACGCTTGAGCATCTTAATCATCGCGTCTTACCTGAAGCCATGCGCGGGAAGCCGCAGGATTCGCAAACAAATCTGGATAATCTTCTGGAAGATTATGAGCGGCGGGTTATCACCGAGACACTAAAGCTTCATGATTGTAATGTCGCCCGCGCTGCGGACGCTCTTGGGCTGGGATCGCGCCAGACGCTCTATAAGAAATTGAAGCGTCTTGCAATTGACATTGGAGAGTTTTTGCAGGAAGACACTGAACCAGGGCTTCAGTTGCGCGCAGGAAGAAGTTGAGAAGGGAACTAAAAGAGTAAGTTCGGTAAAAATTTTAAGATAGACAATTCGGCGGGGCTGCATTTTGAACAAGATGTATCCCCGCCGAAATTTTTTTATCTTGTAATGCAAATATCGGTCGCCCCGGGTTGAAAAGTTTACTGAAGCCTGTCAACCAGCGGCGACAATTTCATAACTCCTTAAAATAAAACTCTTTTCATAATCTTTCACCATCTGATCTAACGATTAGTCGCAGATGTTTGTAAACTGCCGTTTACAAACATCTATTCTCACTCTCTCAAATAATGAATAAAACCGCGCTTTCGCTCCCTAATTGCTTGCGGCACGGCGATTGAAGAAGAGAATGGCGCAATCAGCGCGTGCAACTGGCTTAAGCGCACGCGCGGTCAAGATAGGGAGATACGGAAGAATGAGAAGAATCAACGCCAAACAGACTTTAGCAATGATAGGTGCTGTTCTCATCATTCCTCTTTTCGCTCTCGCGTTAATAACTGGCGCTCATGCGAACGCCCTTGCACAAAGCGGTCTGGACGATCTGCTGCTCGTCGGGCTGGCGCTGGGCGGAGCAATTGCGAGCCTCGCAAATGGTTTTGGCCGTCGCACGGTTAGAGCCTGTGCAGTGAACGACGGGAGAAGGAGCGTTCGCACGAGAGCGTGCTCGCAAAGGTCTTCAATCTCGGCCCTGCATTTTTAACTGTCTTGGCGCGGTCGCTCGCTTGGCGGCTCGCTTGGACGCTAACTCTCAACCCTTGAACCACATTCTTAAAGGAGTAGAAAAATGATTAAGAGATTCCTTCGTGATGAAACAGGACTTGAGTTGTCCGAGTACGCAGTCGCCGCAGCGCTCGTCGCGCTCGCAGCCGTCGTGGCCTTCAAAGCGCTTGGCACGAACATCGGCACCAAGATTCAGAGCCTGGCCGACACAATCAAGTAGGCGGGTCGCGAATCAGAGGAGGCCTCGGAAGATGTTCGAACGTTTTCTTCGTGATGAGACTGGACTCGAATTATCCGAGTATGCGGTCGCGGCTGCACTAATCACTGCGGCAGCAGTCCTCGCGTTCAAAACAATCGGCTCCGAGGTCGCTGACAAGATCAACGAGCTTGCTTCTAAGGTCAACGGCTGAAACCTCCTCGCTTCAAAAAAGTAATGGGCGCGCTTGCCAGCCGCGAAGGCGGATAAAAAGGCGCGCCCTACACTTACAAAAGAATTCTTCAGATCAACGAATCGAACGGTCTCCGAATTAAAGGAGACTTCGACCCGATGGGCGGTAGAACAGATGGTTGATCCCTTCATCATAGTCAGTTGCGCACTACTAATTCCGCTCGCCGTCATAATCACTTATTACGACGTGCGTTATCGCCGCATACCAAACGCATTCGTACTCGCAACATTAATCAGCGGCCTGACGCTCAACGCCATGAGTGGTGGTTTACACGGTACAGAGAAGAGCATAGAGGGGTGCGTGCTCGCATTCATACTCATGTTCATGCTGCACGTCTTCGGCGCGATGGGCGCGGGCGACGTGAAGCTGTTTGCTGCAATCGGGTCTGTGACCGGAGCAGAGCTGGTGCTGCCTACGTTTCTCGTCGTGATTCTGACGGGCGGCTTGCTCGCAATCGTATCCGTAATCAGAGCGGGCGCGGTTCGCTCGACGATGCAGCGAGTCATGCAGATTCTGTTCGGGCTGCTGCCGGGTTGGCCCATGCCGCGTTTCACAGTGCCGTCCGATAGAAGGCTCACCATTCCCTACGGCGTGGCAATAACTTTCGGAAGCATCATTTCGCTCGCGCTCTTTCGTGCCTGAACTTTTAGCGGCGCGCAAGAGTTTTCATTTTTGAAAGGGAGAAGCATCAATGCGGAATAAACGATTTCTATTCGTTCTGGCGGGGGCGCTTGTTTTCGGATTGCTCGCGGCGGTTTCTGTCAGTCGCTACCTGTCCGGCGCTCAGGCTTACGCCAAGAGTTTGAATAACGTGGTCGTCGCCAAAGGGGATATTCCGCTTGGCACGAAGATCGTCGCGGATCAAGTGACGGTCGTGCAGTTTCCGCGCGAAGCAATTCCAGATGGCGCATTCGATGATCCCAACAAGCTGGTCGGGCGCGTCGCCATAGTCAATATCAGGGCGCGCGAGCCTATTACGGATTCGCGCCTCGCGGCTGAAGGCACAGCCGGAGGGCTTTCGGCAGTGATACCTGAAGGTTATCGAGCGATGACCGTGAAGGTTGACGATGTTGTTGGTATATCGGGCTTCATTCAGCCGGGCACGATGGTTGACGTTGTAGTTGTGATTGACCCCGAACCGAACTCCACGAACCAGAATCCTATATCGAAGATAGTGCTTCAGAACATAAAGGTTCTGGCAAGCGGTCAGAACATTGACCAGCCGCATGACGAGCGAGAGACCAATTCTGTTAAGGCTGTAACTCTTCAGGTCACGCCGGAGCAGGCAGAAAAGCTTGCGCTCGCCTCGACTGAAGGAAAGCTTCAACTCGTTATGCGCAACGGTATAGATCAGGACGACGCGCAGACCGTCGGCGTGAACAAGCGCAGTCTCTTGACAGGAGAGCACGCTCAGCCTGCGCCCGACCCAGGTTCCTTGCGTAGCGAGCAGCCAAAGCCTCAGCAGCAAACTCAGCCTGCGCCGCGTAGAGCACATGCGCAGTCTGTAAACATGCAAACGGCTGCGCCTGCTCAACCTGCACCGCCAGCGCCGCCGCGCGCTTCTGTCGAGATGATTGAAGGCGCGAAGCGTCATAGCGTTGATTTTCCGTAAACCGAATTTTCGATTTTTGATTTGCGATCTTAGTTTGTCGATTGACGAACGCGATTGAACGCTTCGCAACTTTTCTTTCAATCGAAAATCTAACATCCGACCATGAAGGAGCTACAAGTTATGCAGACCCGTTCAAAGAGCGCGCGAGTTTTGAGCCTGCTGTGCGTCGCGTTGCTAATCACAGTCGCCATCCCCCGCGCACACGCGCAGGAGATATCCTACAGCGCATCCTTCACGCATAACACGGAAGCGATTCCGGTCAACGTGCTTGTGGGGCAGTCGCGCGTAATCAACTTTGATCGTCCCATTGGGCGCTTCTCGGTCTCGAACCCTGAAATAGCAGAGGCCGTGCTTGTTGCTCCTGACCAGGTGCTCGTCAATGGAAAAGCTTTCGGGCAGGTGAACTTCATCGCATGGGAGAAGGGCGGAAGCAAGTTTCTGGTCTTCGACGTTTTCGTTCGAGCAAATCTTTCCCTGATTGATTCGCAGATTCGCGCGCTTTTCCCTGGCGACGACATACGCTTGAGCCAGGCGAACGGCTCAGTGGTTCTTTCCGGCAGCGTTCGCAATCCGCAGACGGTCAAGCAGGTTCAGGATGTTATAGAGGCCGCAGGCTTCAAGACTGTGAACATGCTTCAGTCGCCTGTGCGGAACGTCGCTCAGGTGCAGTTGTCTGTTCGCTTTGCCGAAGTAAACCGCAGCCGCATGCGCGCGTTCGGCGCTACATATTCGAGCGTTGGTGGCGGAACAACTGCTTATGCGAACAATGGTGGCGGGCCTCAAACGGCATCTAGCATTACTAACGGCGCAATAGAGAGCATCTTCTCATCCGCGATGAATCTCTTCGTGTTCAATGACGCGATTAAGACCGCCGCTGCGCTTCAAGCGTTGAGACAGCAGGGCGCGTTCCGCGAGCTTGCAGAGCCGAATCTGATTGCGATGGACGGACAGCAGGCTAGCTTCCTGGCTGGCGGCGAATTCCCCGTGCCCGTTGTTCAGAACGCGGGCAATCAGGTGGCCGTCACAATAGTTTTCAAAGAGTACGGAATACGCTTGAACTTCAAGCCGACTATCATTGACGAAGACCATATACGCCTTGAGCTTGAGCCTGAAGTCTCTACGATTGATTTTGCGACTGGCGTGAAGTTCAACGGCTTCATCATTCCTGCGCTGCGCACACGTCGCGCGCACACAGCGGTTGAGTTGCGCGACGGGCAGGCGTTCGCGCTAGCGGGTCTTCTGGATAACAACGAAACTCAGTCGCTTGCAAGGATTCCTGTCATCAGCGACATTCCAATCCTCGGCAACCTCTTCAAATCGAAATCGTTCCAGCATAACGACACCGAGCTGATCTTCTTCTGCACTGTGCAGCTTGTGAAGCCTGTGAGTCCAGACGATCTTCCGCACACGCGCGGCACGGACGGGCTGCGTCAAGGTGGCTCGCCGCTTGGAGTCGAGCCTCGCAGCGAAGGCATACAGGGACAGAGCGGCCATTCCATAAGCAACAGCAGCACTCCGGCGCAAACCGCTCCGGCTGCCACGCCCGCCGCCACACAGCCTCAACCGTCGCAGAGACCCGCACAGCAACAGGCAAGGCCAGCGACTCTGCCGGCGGCGAGCGACGGGACAATCTCGCTTGTTCCTCCGAGCGCTGACAATCGCACAGGGCCTTACGTCGCAAACCTTAGAACTCAAGTGACGATTGACATGCCCGCAGCGCCGTAACCCCTGAGCTAAAGATTACCTGATTGATGCTAGAGAGGAGGAAGCGAGATGAACAGGAGCAAAGGCACAATCTCAGACAGGAAGAACGAGCGGGGTTCGGTATTAGCAATGGCGGCAATAGGCATGACGGCGCTCCTCCTCGCAGTTGGCCTCGCAATTGACATCAGCCACTTCTACACGGCCAAAGCCGAGTTGCAGAATGCTGCGGACGCGGCAGCAATCGCGGCTGCGTCACAACTGAACTCAACTTCCGGCGGCATCCGATCTGCCGTCGCCGAAGCGACCAAAGCGCTCAACAAGTACGACTTCAACAAGAACAGCGTAACGCTGTCGAGCGCAGACATAGGCTTCGGCGTGAACCTCAATGGCTCATACGTCAGCCAGGCGAGCGCGGAAGCAAACGCGGGCAACATACGCTTCGTCAAGGTCACGATTCCGCCGAAGCCTGTCAACGTAACATTCGCCGCGCTCATTCTAGGCAAGACTCAGAACATCTCCGCCTCGGCCACCGCCGGACTCTCCGTAGGACTCACTATGAATAAGTTCTACACGGCCTACACTTTCATAGAGTCCGCCAGCCAGCCGCTCGTCAAAGGCCAGGTTTACACGCTGAGCGCAAAAGCCTGGAACGATAGCTCGCCCATGAGCTACCGCGTGCTTCAGGGATCGAACGGCGATCTCATCACTACGGGCACGATTCACGCTTACGGCTACATCGGCAGCAGCTATTCAATCGCTCATCTTGTCAGTTCCGAAATGTGTCGCTACACGAAGATCGGTACGAACACGCGCTTCGGCGATTACACAGTGCATCCGTCGGCCAACGCTACGGACGAGCCGCCGGACACTATCATTGACGAGAACATCAGCTACCAGCAGTACACGACGATGCAGGGCAACGGCGTGGTAGAGCGCAGCGACGGCGTGCGCAATCGCCGCGTGATGACGCTGCCCATCGCAATGAACACGACCTACAACACAGGCGCGGGAACAGTCACGGCAGACCGCCTCTCTGCATTCTTCATACGCAGCAAGGTTGGCCCGGCTTGTACGCTTCAAGTCGAGTTCATAGGCGCGCCCGTTGCCGTGCCCGACGGTACTTACCAGCCGGGACTAACGCCTGTGGGCGACCTGTCCATTCCTGTTCTCTACAAGTGAGGTGAAAAAAGGATGAGCTTCTATACACGCTTAATGAAGAGCATCAATCGCTTCGTTCGACGCGAGAACGGCACGCATATGGTCGAGGCCGCAATCGTACTGCCTTTCATGCTCGTAATGCTCGGAGGGTTGGCGGAGTTCGGTCGCTACTTCTACACCTACTCTGCGCTGACCAATGCGGTTCGCGCCGGAGCGCGCCACGCATGCAAGTGGCGGCGTAACGATTCGTGGACGTTTCCAGAAACGAGCACGATGGTCGTCTACGGAGATTTCTCGGACACGTCGAAAGGGCCAATCGTGCCCGGCCTATCAACCAGCAACGTAATCGTCCAGGCCAATGGCCCATCCGTCAACGCGATTGATTCCGTCACGGTGAAGATAGTCAACTACAAGTACCAGCCGCTTTTCGATCTGGGCAAGATGACGGGCATTCAATCGCTCTCGCTCAACATAGACATGAACGCGAGCGCCACTATGCATCAACTCTTTAACGGCCCCGTTGCTAACTAAGAGGAGCACGGTAAGATGAACGAGAAATTATTTAGTCACAAAGAACGCGGCGCGACTCTCATGGAGTTCGCTCTTGTAGGCTCGGTCTTCATCGTAACGCTCTTCGCCGTCTTAGAGTTCGGGCGACTCTTCTGGACACACAATGCATTGCGCGATGCTGCCCGCCGAGGGGCGCGCTATGCGACCGTTCGCAGAAACGATGCGGCAGGTATTCTGGCCGTACAGAAAATGGTCGTCTACGGCGACCCGAACGCAGACCCTGCGACAGCCAAGCCGGTTGTGAGCGGGTTGACGACAGGCAATGTGGCTGTCAACTACCAGAACTACAACGGCGTGCTGCTGAGCGCGACGGCAACCGTCAGCATCACCAGCTATCAATTCAAATTCGCCGTGCCGCTCATCGGCGGCACAATCAACATGCCCGCTTACAGAACTTCATTGCCGGGCGAGAGCGCGGGCTTCGTGCCGTGCGACCAGCCGAGCGCGAATCCGCTCGCCGCATGCAACATAGTTCCTTTCTAAAGAGGGATTCGATTCGTAAGAAGAGTGTAGAAAATTTTCCGGCAGGATTTGGAGAACAATGGTTCAACCACTCACATTCGTTGTCTTGAGCACCGGGCTTAACTCTTTCAAAGAGATTCGGGGCG
>DATHJK010000083.1:0-5801 GCA_035316225.1 Pyrinomonadaceae bacterium | reverse complement strand
TTTAGAGATTTGCGCGGGCATAGGGTGCGCCTCAGTGACTATAAAGGCAAGGTTGTACTGCTAAACTTCTGGGCAACATGGTGTCCGCCGTGTCGCGCTGAAATGCCTGATCTCATCAGGTGGCAGGAGCAATATCGAGCGAGCGGCTTGCAAGTGATTGGGATAACCTACCCGCCGACTAATCGCGCAGAGGTGCGTAGATTCATACGCAGCATCAGAATCAATTACCCCGTCGTGTTAGGGGCTAAAGCGACTAAAGCACTCTTTGATAGCGGGGAAACGTTGCCAGTAAGCATCGTCATTGACCGTGAAGGAAATGTGAGAGAGGTAATACAGGGTATCGTGTTGCCGGAAGAGTTCGAGCAGAAAGTTAAACCGCTGCTCAGATAAACCACAGAGGAATCTCAAGCGCGATTTTGCCCTTGAAGATTCTACGCTGGATAGTCTATAAACCTGATAAGGAGAAACTAATGATGCAGAAGAGACAGGCTATAGCCCTTTTAGTGTTAGCGCTCATATTGTCGTCAGGAGCCGCGAGCGTTTTTGCAGCCGGAAAGACGACAACAATTCACATACAGGGGATGCACTGCAAGATGTGCGCTGCCTCTGTCGCCAAGGCATTGAAAGCCACCACAGGCGTCGAGACGGTTGAAGTCAGCTTTGAAAGAAGCGAGGCCGTGATTCAGTACGATGACCAGAAAGTGACTGAGGCCAGATTGCGAGAGGTTATTAACAGCACTGGCTTCAAGGCTGTGGAAGAGAGCAATACTTCCGGCAACAGCACAGATTGAAACTGCCCAAGACTGGCTGAATATTATCGAGCTATAAAGAAAATGTGAGCCGGAAACGACCGGCTCACATTTTCTTTAAGCAGCGTGGTCTATTCAATGCCTGTTCTTTAATCCCTCAACGATTTCTCTGTATGAAGCTTCGCCGCGCAACGAGTCAAGCGCCGCGTCGCTCGTGATGGCGTTCAGTTCTGTGAAGCCCAGCCCGACCGCCGTTCGCAGCGCTTGAATGGCCTTCTTCTTGTCGCCGTTGAGAGCGTAGGCGCGCGCGAGGTCAAAGAAGACCTGCGGGCTTTTCGGCGCTATCTCTGCGGCGATTTCGAGATTATAGACGGCCTCATCGTAACTGCGCTGGCGCTGCAAGAGCACAGTGCCCGTCTCGTAAAACCGCGCGAACAAGGCGTTAAGCACGCGGCGAGCGACGCGCCGCTGGCCTGTGTCTTCATTCTCGCGCGCGTTCTTCTTCAATTCGGCGAGCATCTGTTTGAATTGGCCGCTGGTCTGAAAACGGCTGTCAGGATCGTTGCGACCGGCCAAGGCTGCGCCGAGTTGATTCATCAACAGTTGCTGTCTTCTTACCTGCTCGTTCTCTTCGCGCAGGGCTTTCTTTACTTCGTCTGTCTCTCTCAACTGCGCAATCTTTCTTCCGGCATCGCTCGCGTCCAATAGTCCGTCGAAGCTTTGATAAAGAGCATCGTATCTCTGATAAGCTTCATAAATTTTCCCGGAAGTTTCCAGGCCGTGCGCCAGTTCAAGTCCTTTGCGCCAGAGAGCATTCACCAGCGCTTCGTCGCGCGTGCGGCGGCCTGACTTGATGGCTTGAATCTCCATCCACTCTATCGCTTCCGTTGCGAGCGGTTGCGGTGCCCACTCGTGCGTGCCGTCGAAGAGAGCTACGCGGTGCGGAATGCGGAATTTTGTTAGCGCTTCGTCCAGCGCTTTCAACTCTGGAAAGTTGAAGTCGTTCGTGCCAATGGTGCCGAAGAAGTTGAAAGGGATGTTTGGCGCAAGCGGAAGCTGCGGGTGAAGGCCAGCGCCGCAGCCTATGACGCCTGCAACGCAGTCGCCGCAGATGCCGCCGAATATGCTTGCCACTCGCGCGCCGCCGGAAAAGCCCGTAGCGTAGATGCGGCGGTCGTCAACCGAAAACCGCGCATGAGTGTCGGCCCACACGGCCTTGATGGCTTCGACAGCAATCGTCATAGGCCCGTTCCTAGAGTTGTTCGAGCCTACTATTATCCAGCCATATTTTTCAGCGGCCTCTCTGAACAATTCAACGGGGATACGCCCGCGAGCCAAAGGGTCGAAGGCGTAAAGCATAGGCCACTTGCGCGCTGGCGTGTAATTCGACGGAAGATAGAGCGCGTAGCTCTGCGCAGCATCAGCACGGCAAACGACTCTCTCTATGACCTGTCCTTTCGACAACTCTTCTGTGCGCGCGTTCGTCGTTGCTGCCTGCTCCCGGAGCGCGGAAATATTTCGGCTCGCATGGACGGAATGAGTCGGGGATAGAATCGCCAGCGCGCAGATGAGCGTGAGCGTCAGGATAATCTTTCTCATTTTTATAGCTACTCTCTGAAGAATAAAGGGAATGGAAAGAACTGAGCGGAAATATCGAGACGGAAAGAATTATTCATATTGAACGGCTATACTTTCATACTTCCGTCTTCATCCCTTCAATTTCATCTGCGCACTTGCGTTTGTAGATTTCTATAAGCACGTCGGCTGTGTCGTCGAGCGGCAGCAGGCTCGTGTCAACAGAGATGTGATAGTTCTCTGCACAAGCCCACTCGCGCCTCGTCATGGCTTCAAAATATTTTTTCCTCATCTCGTCCGACTCTTCAATCATCATGAGCGCGTCCTCTTTCGTTCCCGCTTTGTACAGTTTCATGACGCGATTCACGCGAAAGCCAGTGGGCGCGTGGCAGAATATGGAGAACATCCCCGCATGGCGCGGAAGCACGTGGACTCCTGCCAGACCGACGACCACGCAATTGTGTTTTCCGGCAATCCTCTTCATGATTTCGCCCAACTTCTCGAAAAGCTCGCGGTCTGAGAAGTTCGGCAGGGGTGGCGGCGCATAATGCGATTCGGGCGCGCCGAACGTCAACCCTCCCAGTATTCTCTCCCAGAAGGACGAGACCCTTTCGGCTCGCGCAGCAACAGTTCGTTCGTCGCATCCGAACTCTTTGGCCGCGAGTTGCAGCACTTCCCTGTCAA
The DNA here is from genome assembly GCA_035316225.1 of Pyrinomonadaceae bacterium. GTDB lineage: Bacteria > Acidobacteriota > Blastocatellia > Pyrinomonadales > Pyrinomonadaceae > 3-1-20CM-3-53-8. The sequence continues at coordinate 2,793 of DATHJK010000083.1, read as the reverse complement.
CGTACTTAAGGTTCAGTTTCCTGGCTATGAGTTGCCCGACGTAGGAGCCGCCGCTTCCCAGTTGGCGCGAGATTGTGATGGTAGTCCTCATGGTTAGAAATCTTCCGGCTCCAACTCTTAATACCTGTGCGAGGGCTGGCCTATGTGTATGTGCGGGCCTGTGGCCGTGCCGGGTATCGCCATGCGGAAGGCAGAGAACGGGATTCCGTTCGCGCGCAGGAATTCCAGCAGCGCCTGTCCTTCCGTTCCGTCAGGATTGATTGGCACGTCCATGGCATTGTGATGATCTAATCTCCACTGGTTGTGAATCGCAGATTGACCGAACGCGCTGATGGGCAACTGCCTTCCGAATTTTTGCTGGAAGAAGCGCTGCACTTTCCACGCTTCCGAGAGCAGCCACACGCCCGGCGCATTGTAGCGTATGTAAGCGGTGGTTCTCACAAGACTCCCTGCTGCCACTCTTCCGGCGCGCGCTATCTGCTCTTCCGTTTGAGCTTCGATCAGTATGTCAGCGATTTGAGTGTCTGCGCTCGCCATCTGCCGGCGCACTTCGCTGACTTTAGCCTGTGCTTGTGTGACATCAGACTCGCTCTCGTCCAGAGCATGTTTGGAGATAAGCCCCTGCGCGTACAACTCTCTTGAGTTCGTCAACCTTTCCTGAGCCTTGCGCACGTTGTTTTCGTAAATCGTGAGCAGGGTTTGAAGACTGGCCTTGTACTCTCTGGTAACCTTGATGTACTCCTCCCTGCTCCTTGCAAGTTGCGCTGCTGCGTCCGCCTGCGCGTTGCGAGGTTGTTGCGTCTTCTTCTTTTTCTGCTGAGCGCTGGCGGGCACGCACGTTAAGATAAGCACGCAAAGCGTCAGCACCAACAGCCGGAGGATGGGAATAGGTCTCATTAACAGAGCATACGAATGCTGGCCGGAGAAGTTTGCATTTCTCTCCGTCCTGCGCTCGCCCGAAATTTTATACTCTCTATTCAAAACTCGCTCGTAGATCCTTTTACCTCCTAGTCAGTGCGCCGCAACCGATGCTCCTTTGCGCGCACGCACGCGCTTGAAGAGCAGCGCGGTCGGAATGCTCAGCACGCACAGAAACGCCAGCAATCGGAAGTTGTCAATATAAGACATCAGCATGGCCTGTCGCCCGAGTATGCCGTAGATTGTGCCGTATGCCTGCTGCGTTGCAGACGCTGCGTCCATGCCCTGTCTTATCAATGCCCCTGCTATCTGCTGAACCCTCTGCTGAAACGCCGTATCATAAGGCGTCAGGTGCGAGGTCATGGCTGCCTGGTGCGCCTGCGCGCCGCGCGCTAAGAATGTCGTCACCATTGCGATGCCGATACTGCCCCCGGTGTTGCGCATCAAATTGTAAAGCCCCGAAGCATTTCCCATCTGTTCGTTCTCAAGCGTGCCCATAGCCATCGTCGTCAACGGCACGAAGACAAATCCCATAGCGAAGCCGCTTATGATGCTGGGCCAGACAATGTTGCTTGTGGCTATCTGAAGATTCAGCCCCGCGTACATGTTAGTCGAGAATGCCAGCACAGCGAAGCCGAACATTATCAGAAATCGCCCGTCAACTTTACCTATAAGACGCCCTACTATAAGCATGGAGAGCACGGAACCGAAGCCGCGCGGACTCACGGCCATGCCGCTCTGAACCGCAGGGTAGCCCAGCAGCGTCTGCAAGAATAAGGGAAGCAGAGCAGTTGAGCCGTAAAGCACAATGCCGACAGAAGCTATCAACAATGTGCCCACCGCGAAGTTGCGATTTCGGAAGACGCGAAGGTTAACGATAGGCTCTTTAGCCCTTAGTTCCCAGACAATGAAAGCTATGATTGCAGATGCAGCCAGAATAGTGACCCCGATTATCCATGAGGACGCGAACCAATCTTCCTCCTGACCTTTATCCAGAACGAGTTGAATCGCAGCCAATCCTACGGCCATCAACCCGAAGCCTATGTAATCAATACGACCGGGCTTGCGATTGCGTATGTACGGCGGGTCTTCAACGAACATGTTCGCCATCAGGATGGCGAGCGCGCCCACAGGCAAGTTTATGTAGAAAATCCATCGCCACGAATAGTTGTCCGTTATCCAGCCGCCGAGAGTTGGCCCGATAATCGGCGCGACCACAACGCCCAGACCGTAGATAGCCATTGCAGAGCCGCGCTTCTCAGGAGGGAAACTTTCAAGAAGAACCGATTGTGCTATGGGCTGCAAAGCTCCGCCGCCCGCGCCCTGCAAGATTCGTGCGACTATCAGCATCCCCAGACTGGTAGCCGCGCCGCACATCGCAGACGAGATTGTGAATATGGCTATGCAGACTATAAGGAAACGCTTTCGTCCGAAAACGGTTGTCAGCCACGCGGTCGCGGGCAATACGATGGCGTTCGAGACAAGGTAACTGGTCAACACCCATGTGGCCTCTTCCGTCGTAGCCGAAAGATTTCCCGCGATGTGCGGCAGAGACACGTTTGCTACGGAAGTGTCCAGCACCTCCATGAAGGTTGCGAGCATCACGGAGGCAGCAATCAGCCACGGACTGAAACCCGGCGTCCACACCTGCGGCGAGGGCACGACCACGCCACCGCTTCTTTGAGCGTTGGCGCTCAGTCTTCCGGCACCTTCTGCGCTGCTGCTCATTTCACTTTTACTTCCGGCTCGGCGCTCATTCCCGGCGCGAGTAAGAACTGCGAGTTGGGCACTTCGTCAAAGACTATCTTTACGGGGACGCGCTGAACGACTTTGACGTAGTTGCCCGTCGCGTTCTCTGGCGGAATCAGACTGAAA
>DATHJK010000082.1:0-5395 GCA_035316225.1 Pyrinomonadaceae bacterium | reverse complement strand
GGTCGCTGCGCAGCCGACTGCGCCATAGCCCTGTGAATCACCTGAGCGATTGCGCGAGGCACTTGCGGGTTCAATTCGTTCGCCAGTTGAAGCGGATCAGGCTGGTGGTTCAGGACTGCGGTCGCGCGCGTGAGAGCGTCTGGCGGAGTAACGCCCGTAATCAGATGATAGAGCGTTGCTCCCAGACTGTAGAGGTCGCTGCGCACATCCGTGCCCGCGCCCTGAATCTGCTCGATGGGCGCGTAGTTGCGCGAGTAGCCGAAGATGCTGCCCGTATTGGTCACGCGCGAGAGTTGAACGGGCGCGCCCTTCGCTAACCCGAAATCCAGAAGAACGATGTGGCCGCGCGTCGTGATCTTCAAATTCTGCGGCTTGATGTCGCGGTGAATGACGGGCGGCTCCTGCGTGTGTAGATAATCCAGAGCATCCAGCAATTCGTCCGCCCAGTCCAGAACTTTCGAGACCGGAAAAGCATCACCGCGCCCTTTCAACATCTCCGAAAGATCATCGCCCGGAATGAACTCCATCACCAGAAACTGCCCGTCCTCTTCCGCGAAATGGTCTATGACTTTCGGAAGCGCCCCGTGTCTCAGATGATTCAGAAGACGAGCCTCGCGCTCGAACGCCTTTCGCATTGAAGCATCAGTGAAGAACGTCTCTTTCAGCGCGACCATGCTGCCGAACCGCTGGTCTGTTGCGATGTAGACCGCGCCCATGCCGCCTTGACCCACCTGATTGACGACCAGATAACGATTTTGCAAAAGGGTGTTGGGAGCGATCATCTTTTTAGAAATCTCCTACGCTGATTTAGACGAAGGCTGAGCACGGGATGGCGAACTTTTCAATCCACAGGCTTAAATATACTAGAAGCGGAGCGGTATTGACTACATCATGGCGGGGCTTACATTTAATTCGCTTACAAAGCGAGCACGCGCATCATCGGTTCGTGTATGAGGCCATTGCTGGCGACGATGGGCGGCGTATAGATGTCAAACGGCCTGCCGTCGTAGTGCGAGACGCGCCCACCAGCTTCTTCGACCAAAATAACGCCCGCCGCAACATCCCAGGGGTGCAAGCCCTCCTCCCAGAATCCATCGAAGCGACCGCACGCGACATAAGCTAAATCGAGCGCAGCCGAGCCGTCGCGTCTTACGCCCTGCGCGTGCATTATGAAGTTGAAAAAATGGCGCGCGAAATCATTGCGCTCGCGCACGTCGTAGGGGAAGCCGGTGCAGATGAGTGAGGCGTTCAGGTCTTCATGCTCCGAGACATGAATGCGCCGCCCGTTCAATGTCGCTCCCTCGCCGCGCTCGGCAGCGAACACCTCGTCGCGCGTCGGGTCGTAAACAACTCCGAGCGCCATCGCGCCATTATGCTCAAGCCCTATTGAGACGCAGAAGCTTGGGTAGCCATGCGCGTAATTCGTAGTCCCATCGAGCGGGTCAATAATCCACTTCCACTCGGCTGCCCCGGCTCTCTCTGATTGGCCGGACTCTTCCGCCAAGATTGCGTGGCGCGGGTAGTAAGATTTTATACGCTCGATAATCAACTTCTCAGAGGCAAAGTCAGCCTCCGTCACAAGATCAATCGTGCCCTTGTTCGTCACCCTGGCGCGCCCCAAACGCTCGGCCAGAATCGCGCCTGCGTCTCGCGCCGTTTGAATAGCAAAGTTAAGCAAGATAAGTCTCCGGTGAGTGAATAGTGATGAGTGATAAGTGATAAGTGAAAGCAGAAGCCAGAATACAGAAGATAAAAGCTTAACATTCTGGCTACTGACTACTGTGTTCCGTTCCTTCTTATCACTTATCACTCATCACTTATCACCGCCTTTTTCACCTATTTCCAAGAATGGCGAGCACCTTCGTCTGTACGGGTTGGCCTGTAACTTGTGCGTCCCGCTCGCTGACGTAGACGTTGATTTCGGAGCGCACGCCGAAGCGGCCTTCGAGATAAATGCCGGGTTCGATGGAAAAACAGGTGCGCGGGATGATGGTGCGCGAGTCCTGCGTTTCCAGGTTGTCAATGTTCGCGCCGTTGCCGTGAACCTCTTCGCCTATGGAATGCCCTGTGCGGTGTATGAACTGCCCGCCGTAGCCCGCGCGCTTGATGACGCCGCGAGAAACGTCGTCAACGTCCGCGCCCTTGAACATTCGACCGGCGCGAACATTCTCCTGCACAAAACGTACAGCAGCGTCGCGCGCCTCGCTCACTATGTTGAAGATTCGCGTGTACTCTTCCGGCACCGTCTCGCCCACGTAACCCGTCCACGTCTGATCCGTGTAAACCGCCAGAGGCTTCTTCAGTTTCGCAGAGACATCCAGAAGAACGAAATCGCCGCGCTTGATAGGAGAGGTCACTTCGCGCGTAGGTGTGTAGTGCGGGTTAGCGGCGTTCGCGTTCACAGCGACAATCGGCGGGTCACCGTCGCTAGTCATATTCTCTTCGTCGTAGCGGCGCAAGATGAACTGCTGAATATCGTATTCGGTCGCAGGCTCGCTGGCACGAATGCGCCGCGCTATCTCGTCAAAAGCCTGCATGATGATCCGGTGCATCTTGTCCGAAGCTTCTATGTGCATCTGCAACTGCTCAGGCGACCACACTGCTTCAAACTTCTGCACAAGATCGCCGCTTGAAACAACTTCGACGCCGAACGAGCGTATGAGTTCGATTGTTCCGGCATCAACGCGCGAGATGTATGGAATGGCGTTGTCGGGCGAATACTGCATAGCAATCCGCTTGTGCCCTTCAACGCGAGTCCCGAACGCAGACGGGTGGCGTGGGTCACCGGTCACAGGGCCAAGTCGCGTCACGCCCCCTTCTGTTACAACTGCGCGCAAGTCAGCCTGCAACTCCTGCCAGGGAAGGTAGACAATCTTTCTTCCGGGAAGTTGATCCAGCTTGTTGCGCTCAATCGCATGCACTATCTTCACAGGCTGGCCTTCTGCCGGAATGTAGTAGAACCAGCGTCGCGTCGTGATGCCGTTTCTATCTAATTTCAGAATGCGATAAGCGAGCGGGTCGCTCCCTCGAAAATCATAAAAGAGCCAGCCGTCAAGATGAGCTTCGCGCAGCGCGGCCTGAATATCGCGTACACGCTCTTGCGGCGTCTGCGCGCGGGCTGGGAAAGAGATGGTCAGCAAAAGCAGCGCGAGGCCGAAGCCGGTTATTAGATTCTTTCTTATGCTTTTCATGGGTTTGTTCTGCTTGGAATAATAGAGCGTTGCTCGTTGACAGTAATAAATAATGATGCTGAAGAACGTAAGCGGTCTTCTTATTCTCATGCTTGTTTCTGCTCCGCCGAATCCAGCATAGGAATCTTGATGCCTTTCTCGCGCGCAGCGCTTTCGGCCTCTTCGTAACCGGCATCAACGTGGCGCGCTACGCCTATGCCGGGATCATTCGTCAATACGCGATTCAAACGGCGCGCCGCTTCATCTGTTCCGTCTGCAACGGAAACCTGTCCAGCATGCAGAGAGTAGCCTATGCCTACGCCGCCGCCGTGATGAAACGAGACCCAGCTTGCGCCGCTCGCCGTATTCAAGAGCGCATTCAGTATGGGCCAATCCGCTACAGCATCAGTCCCATCTTTCATCCCTTCAGTCTCGCGGAAAGGCGACGCGACGCTTCCCGTGTCCAGGTGGTCGCGCCCTATAGCAACCGGCGCTTGCAACTCGCCTCGCTTCACCATCTCGTTAATCGCCTCGCCCATCTCTGCGCGCTCGCCGTAGCCCAGCCAGCAGATTCGCGCAGGCAATCCTTGAAACTGCACACGGTCGCGCGCAAGGCGCAGCCAGCGATTCAAAGTTGAATTTTCGGGAAAGAGTTCGAGCGCAAGGTCATCGGTTTTGCGTATGTCGCTAGCATCTCCCGAAAGAGCGACCCATCGGAACGGCCCCTTGCCTTCGCAGAAGAGTGGACGAATGTATTCTGGAACGAAGCCGGGTATCTCGAAGGCATCGGCGCATCCAGCATCGAAAGCCTGCTTGCGAATGTTGTTGCCGTAATCGAATGCGACAGCGCCCGCGCGCTTGATTGCGAGCATCGCTTCAACGTGCCGCGCCATTGATGCACGCGCTCGCTCGACGTATTCATCAGGGTTAGTCCGTCGAAGTTCCGCAGCCTCTTCCAAACTCAAATTTTCCGGGACATAACCGTTCAAAGGATCGTGCGCGCTGGTCTGATCCGTTACCGCATCAATCCGCACGCCGCGACGCATAAGCTCCGGCAAGACTTCGGCGCAGTTTCCAACAAGCCCAACCGAGACTGCGCGCTTCTGCTCACGCGCGTCTTCGCAAATGTTCAGAGCTTCATCAAGCGAGAGCGCCAGACGGTCGCAGTAGCCCGTGCGAACGCGCCGTTCGATACGCGCCCTGTCAACGTCAATTCCAAGAAAGACCGCGCCGTTCAAGGTCGCCGCCAGAGGCTGTGCGCCGCCCATGCCTCCCATCCCGCCCGAAACAAGAAGCTTGCCGCTCAAGCTTCCGCCGAAATGACGGTCTGCCATCGCGGCGAAAGTCTCGAACGTACCCTGAACGATGCCCTGCGTGCCAATGTAAATCCAACTGCCCGCAGTCATCTGGCCGTACATCATCAAGCCACGTCGTTCCAACTCGTTAAAGTGCTCCCAGTTGGCCCATGCCCCGACCAGATTTGAATTCGCAATCAGCACGCGCGGCGCATACTCGTGAGTTCTGAAAACCGCGACGGGTTTTCCAGATTGCACCAGCAGAGTCTCTTCGTTCCCCAACTCTTTCAACTCGCGCACAATCGCATCGAACGCAGCCCAGTTGCGCGCGGCCTTCCCCTTGCCGCCGTACACTACCAACTCACCGGGCTGCTCCGCCACATCAGGGTCAAGGTTATTCATCAGGCAGCGCAATGCAGCCTCCTGATGCCATCCCTTGCAATTTAGTTGTCGCCCGCGCGGCGCGCGAATAATTCTTGAAGACATAGGTTTGGATAGCAAGCTCTCTTCTTAGCGTCCTTTGTGCGGCTCCATTGTGAGATTAATTTTCACGCAAAGCCGCAAAGAACGCAAAGAAAAGCTTCTGTTATTTTATGAAGAGAACTCGCCGCCACGAATCGCTTCCTTGAGCCTCTGAAAATCGGGTGAGAGCGAGCGGTCTTCCGTGAGTCGCGGCGAATGCGAGCGAACCGTTTCGTAAGCGCGGCGGACTCCGCGACCGGGTTGCAGCGGCGCGCGAAATTCCAAGCCCTGCGCCGCCGTGAGAAGTTCTATCGCAAATATATATTCCGCCAGCTCAACCAGATTGCGGAGCTTCACTGCGGCGGTCATCCCCATAGAGACATGATCCTCTTTGCCGCCGTCCGTTGGCACGTTGTCAACGCTTGCGGGGTGCGAGAGCACGCGCGCGTCCGCCAGAAGAGAGGCGGC
>DATHJK010000081.1:0-7732 GCA_035316225.1 Pyrinomonadaceae bacterium | reverse complement strand
TGTTACGGGGTCGCTTAAAGGCTCTACGATGGGAGGCGGCGTCACTTACCAGAACGTGAACAATCCAGGGGGAACTTCTTCGGCGGAAGAGCTTCGCATCAACAGCATGGGCGGAGACATTCACGTTGACGAAGCGCCGGGCGGAGCAGACGTTACCACCATGGGCGGTAACATCTTCATGCGCTCGGCTGCGAAATTCGTGAAGGCCCGGACGATGGGCGGCAACATTCAGATTGATTCTCTGGATGGCGGCGTCAAGGCCACGACGATGGGGGGCAACGTCAGCATCAACATGGTTGGCGACCCCAACAGCGGAGACCGCGATGTTTACATCACATCTAACGGCGGCGACATTACTTTAACTGTCCCGTCAGGGCTTTCTATGGAAGTGGGCGTCGAGCTTGCTTACACGCAAAACCGCAGGCGCGATTACCACATCACGAGCGACTTCCCGCTACAGCAAACTGAATCGAGCGCATGGGACTACACGCACGGCTCGCCACGCAAGTACATCTACGCCACCGGATCGGTCGGAAACAGCAGGTACAAAGTCGTCATCAAGACAATCAACGGTGACGTGACGATCAAGCGAGGGTGAGAGAAGGGATGAGGGATGAGGGATGAGGGATGAATAAGAATGGAGTGAAAGCGTCAAGCTGCAATTAGCTCAACGTAGATGAAAGGTGTGAGACGAATTTCAATCGTCCCGTGAAAGCGTCAACATGCAATTAGCTCAACCCATTTCATCCCTCATCCCTCATCCCTCATCCCTTCCATCGTCCCTCATCCCTTCTGTCCTCCCTCATTTGACCTCCGGCCTATTCACGCCTGATACTAGAATTCTCCTCGCCTGAATCTTCCAGGGTACAGGAAAAACCTTCAATTGCTGCGGCAAATGGTGTATTAAAGTCGCCGGGAATCTGCCTGCGCATCAGACGGGGGTAAAGAGGGAGTTTAAGGGAGTTTAGACGTATTCAAGGCGCTGCAAATTTTTGCCACAAATCGCGTAGGCGCGGTGTTTACCTGATTGAGAGCAGTGATTATGAGTGAACGAGCGGGAGCTTTGTTAGAAACAGTGACGGAACAGGTTGATACCACGGCGGCGCCGCTCGGCTTCGACGAAGCCTTTACGCTGCACCACAGGGCAGTGTTCCGCACGGCGCGCGCAATCGTTCGAGACTCCGCTCTCGCAGAAGATGTAACTCAAGAGGTCTTTCTCAGGCTCTACAGGAATATGGACGCGACGCCGGGCGAAGAACTTCTACGCGCATGGCTTCTACGGGTGGCGATGAACGTGGCGCGAAACACATTGCGCGGACAATCCCGAGCGGTCGCACGCGAAGAACTTTACGCTCAGGACGCAGAGCGAACCGGTTGGTTTGCGCCAGCGCCGGAAGAGGAGCTAGAGCGGCGCTCGGAGATTGAAGAGGCGCGGCGCACGCTGGACAAAATAAAAGAGCCTATGCGCAGTTGCCTGTTGCTCAAGCAGCAAGGGCTTTCATACAAGGAGATTGCTACCAGCTTGCAGATAAACGAGGGAAACGTAGGCAGCCTGATAGCACGAGGACGAAAGGAATTTGTGAGGTTATACGGGAAGATCGGAGGGAACAGATGAGAGAGATGTGTTTCGATGAGGCCGTTTTACAGAGCTATTCGGACGGCGAGCTTTCCCCCGAAACGATGCAGTCGGTTGCGGCACATATCAATACGTGTGCCGATTGTGCAGAGACGGCGAAAGAGATCGAGAGCGAAACAGAGTTGATGAGAGTAGCGCTCGCGCACGAGATGGGGCTGAGCGTGCCCACGGAAAGTTTGCGCTCGCGCATTGATGCGGCGATTCGTGCTGAACAGTATGGCATGCAGGCTGTAGAGGTCAGAGAAGAATCAAAACTTCGCACATGGTTCGCAGGTTTGATGTCGAGCTTCAACTTATCGCCGCAACAGGTCATTGGATTTGCAAGTCTTGTTGTGGTGGTTACTTTCGCAGCGATATTCGCGGCGATCAAGTTGCAGCACGGGACGCCGGGCGTTAGTACAAGCACAGGCGAGCAGGCTGCAATCAATCGCAGTAATCAACAGGTAGCTGTGCCTCAGTCCAGCACTACTCAGAATGCGGGAGAAGTTAATCCGACTCCTGCTCCCATCGATGATGGAGGGGCGGTTACACCTACGCAGCAGGTAGCTGTAAGTGTTCGACGCAAAATGAGGCCGCCATTTGGAGGTCGTATGGTTAATACAGAATACGTTCGACCCGATGTGCAGCAACAGCCTGATCCTCCGCCGTTGCCGGACGAGCAAGGGTATCTGAGGGCAATCGCTTCGTTGACGAGAGCAGTTAACAGCACGGGCAATTCCAGTTTACCGCCGAGCGTACAGGCCGAATACAGGCGCAACCTTGCGTTGATTGATCAGGCAATTGCGGCGACTCGCCTCTCTGCGCGTCGCAATCCGCAGGACGCTTCGGCCCGTCAGTTCCTTTATGCGTCTTATCAGAACAAGGTGGATTTGCTGAGCGCGGTCGCAGACCAGACCATGCTCGTTGCAAGTAGATAGAAAGAGGAAACAAGAAGAAAATGAAACTCAAGTCTTTAATCACCACAGCCGCTTTTACAGCCCTCTCGCTGTGTGCGCCAGCGGCGCAAGCGCAAAGAGTTGTTGAAAGAACTGTAGCCAGAGCCAGGGCTGTAGTGGTAAGCGCCGCGTCTGCGACCGAGCAGACTTCGGCGGCTGACGCAAGCGTTGTCGTCACGCTCGCAAATATCTCGGGCCAGATAAAAGTTCATGGTTGGGACAGGCGCGAGGTACACGTACAGACCGAAGATAACAAGCGCGTGGAGCTTAGACGCGAAGGCGGCTCCAACTCTTCAGGGCCTGCAACCAGACTGCAAGTTCTGTTCGCGCGCGAGGCAGGCAATTCTGATGACGAAGATTATCAGGAGTGCGGCGAAGAGAGCGACGTGACGCTGGACGTGCCGCGCGGCGCGACCGTCTTCCTGAAGACGCAGAGCGGCGACATAGAAATCGCAGACATTGCAGAAGTTCACATAGAGACAAGCAGCGGCGACGTTGATGCTCATCGCATAACGAAAGCCATCGAAGTCGCCAGCGCCAGCGGCGACCTGACAATCGAGGATTCAACGGGGCGCGTGCGCGCTTCTTCCATCAGCGGCGATGTTGAAGCCGTGAATATTCGGGCCAACGACGCGAGCGATTTCGTCAGGGTCAAATCCGTTAGCGGCGATGTAACCCTTGATCGCGTGAACCACGCTCGCATAGATGCCGGAACTGTAAGCGGCGAGCTTGGCATGACCGGACAGCTTGCGCACGGCGGCAGCTACGAATTTCAAACCGTGTCGGGCGACGTGACGTTGAACCTGCCATCGGACGCTTCGTTCCGCCTCGACGCGCAAATCTTTCAGGGCGGCGATGTCAGCTCCGACTTCAACTTTCGCAACGTAACCCGAACCGTTGGCTCACCCATCCCGACCAGCCATTTCGTAGGCACATACGGCACGGGCGACGCCACCGTCAACCTGCGAACCATCAGCGGCACGCTTCGCGTTCGCAGAAGATAAGAGACCGAAAGAGTTGAAAGCGAGAGACGGGGGCGAGAGGCACAGCAACTTTCGCCCCCGTTTTCATTGCCCGTGAATCGAGCATTCTAAATATTTGCAGTAGTAAGGTCAGTACCGCCTGCGGTAGCGGGCGGGGGAGTAAAAGGGATGAGGGATGAATAAGAACGTAGTGAACAGGTCAATATGCAATTCATTCAACCCATTTCATCCCTCATCCCTTCTCTCAGGCGGTACTGACCTGAATGTATCGCGCATCGGCTACATGCAATTGCAAACAGCTATAGAAGTCTTTACCCGCGCTGATTAAAAATCGCTGTAAATACAGCATCTCGGAGAAAATTCAGAAAAATTTTGCCACAAATCAAGCGGTCACGGTGTTTCAACAATAGAGCGACGGGCAAGAAGAGAAGTTGAACCAGCACGCGCGTTTGCAGTTACGGAAAGCGCAAGGCTTTCGCTCAGAATTTCCATCCCAAACTATCTAAGCTTCGCAAGGTTAGCCCCCGTCAGGGATTTGCCGAAGCGATACAGAGGTAAGAATGATGAGAAAGAAGTTGTTTGTCGCATTGATAATCATGCTGGCGGCGCTGACAGACGCGCAGCAAGCAGTCACACGCATCGGCGGCCTGGTCAATTTCGCAAAGGTGTTATCGAGAATCGGAAACAGGACAAGCTGCGTCACGCGCGTTTACGCTAGCGAGGTTCCAGTCACAAACGCGCAGGGCGATATGCAGGAGCGCGAAGAGATTCATCAATCGTTCCAGTTAACGCCCGGCTCTCGTGTGAAAGTCTCTGCGGTTAGCGGCCCCGTCGAAGTCGAAACGACCAATAGCGACACGGCTGAAGTTCACATAGTACGCTCGGCTGAAACACGCCAGGAGCTTGACTGTTATCACATGGTTGTAGCGCATACGGCTTCGAGCCTAGTCATAAGACACGAACAGAGTTGCGCGATAATCAGAGCGCACCAGCGAGTCAAGCTTCTTCTTCCGCGTCGCGTTGACCTCACGCTCTCGACTATTTCCGGGAACGTGCGCGTTGGCGAAATCAATGGTGTCATGCGGCTCGACAGCATCAGCGGCGCAGTCACACTTGACCGCGCTACGGGCGAGGCCGAACTGCACAGCATCAGCGGGCCTTTGAACATCAGGGTCGCACGGCTCGGCGCACGCGGCATTCGCATGGATAGCATCAGTGGGCGTGTGATGCTCAGCGTCGAGGATAGTCTGAACGCAGACCTGACCGTAAACAGCATCAACGGCGAGATCAAGAGCGAATCGCCCAGCGTGTTTGTTGAAAAGATTGGCCCGGCGGATTTCCGCGCACGCATAGGTCAGGGCGGCGCACCTATATCAATTGAAAGCATCACGGGCGACATAACAATCCGCCGCGCTTGATTGAAAGCGCGAAATGGAAGCGGCGGCATTCAATTTCGGAGAAATTCAGAAAACGGAAAATGGCTAAGATGAACAGGAAAGCGATTAACAAAATTTTGATGGCATTCGGCTCAATGGTTCTACTGATGTTTTGCGCGCAGGGCGCGGGGCTTCAAGCGCAAGGCACGCAGGAGGTGCGTGAAGAGTTTCATCACACCTACCCATTGACATCTACGGGGCGCGTGAGTCTTGAGAACATCAACGGCTCTGTGACGATTGGCGTCTGGGACAGAGACGAGGTGCGCGTCGACGCAATCAAGCGCGCATATCGTCAGGAAAGATTGAACGAGGCGCACATAGAGATTAACGCAGATGCGGATAGCGTTCACATCAAGACGGAGTACCCGGACGAGGATATGAATTTCTACGGCGGCTCGGACTCGCGCCGCTACGAAAATCCTGCGACGGTCGAATACACGCTGACCGTTCCGCGCAAATGCCGCGTTGACTCTGTGGAGCTTATCAACGGCGCGCTCGTGATTGACGGAGTGCAGGGCGATGTGCGCGGCTCCAGTATCAACGGCGGCGTGCAGGCTCACCGGCTCGGCGGCGATGTGAAGCTTTCGACAATCAACGGCGGGCTTACAGCTACTTTCGATCCGCTCTCGGACGAGACCCATAGTGTAACGCTCAGCTCCGTCAACGGCAGTGTTCGCCTCATCATCCCTTCCAACGCCAACGCAACATTGAAGGCCAGCACCGTGCATGGCGGCATCGCAAACGAGTTCGGCCTGCCCGTTCGTAACGGCGAGTACGTCGGTCACAGTCTTTCGGGGCAACTAGGCTCAGGCGGCGGCGTTCGCATCAGGCTCGAAAACGTAAACGGCGAAATCTCTATACGTCACGCTCAGGATGGTCGCCCGCTCAGCCAAGCCACGAACCTTTTGTCCGTGCAAACGGGCGGCGAAAATAGTGAGGATGCCGAGTCAATCGCCGAGGATGTTTCTAACGAAGTAAACGCGGAGATGGCTAGAGTCAGAGTGAAGGTCAAGCCCAGAGTCATCGTTCAGGGCGAGACGGAGGAGCAGCGCGAAGCAAGGCGCGAGCGAATTGAACAAGAGCGCGAGCGCATACGCGAGCGCGCAGAGCAGCAGCGTGAAAGAACACAAGAACAGCTTGAGCAGCAGCGCGAGCAGCAGCGCGAGCAGCAGCAGGAACAGATCGAACGCCAGCGTGAGCAGATCGAGCGCCAGCGCGAACAACAACAGGAACAGCTTGAGCGACAGCAAGAGGCTCAGCAGCGGCAGCGCGAAGAGATGCAGCGGCAGCGAGAGATTCAGCGGGAATCGCTTCGTCTGGCGCAGGAAGAGATAGCTCGCCACCGCGAAGAGATAGCGCGCGCCACGCGCGAGGCCAGCCGTGCAGCCGTTCGCATCAATAGCGTCAACGACTCGCGCCGCACGGCGAGCGAGACCAGAAACTTCGCAGTGAGCGGGCAGCCTCGCATCACTGCCGATACCTTCGACGGCTCTATAAGTGTTACGGGCTGGGATCAGCCCAACGTCTCCGTGACGGCTGTTAAGCGCGCAGGCACTGACGAGCAGTTACAGGGCATCAAGTGGCGCGCGGAGCAGCGCGGCTCTGAGATAAGCATAGTTGCGGATTTCGACAACGCCTACGCTCAACGTATAGGGGGCATGAATCTCATCAATGCCAGCACCAATCTTGAGATAAGCGTCCCGCGCAACACTACCTTGCACCTGAACTCACGCGATGGTCGCGTGCATGTCGAAGGCGTAAGCGGATCAATCAACCTGCATACGGGCGACGGCTCGATTGATGTGCGCAATGGTCGTGGCAGCCTGACGGTAAACACGGGTGACGGGCGCGTTCGCATAGTAAATTTCGATGGCGACGTGAACGCCGAGACGGGCGATGGCGGCATCACTCTTCTTGGCCGCTTCACTTCGCTAATAGCGCGCACTGGCGACGGCTCTATCTCGCTCGCGCTACCCGAAGGGATGAATGCAGTGATTGAAACGGATGCGGAGTCTGTCGCGAATGAAGGTCTTAACGCTACAGAGGAGAGTTCTTCGGGGCGTGTGAAACGATGGAGAGTCGGAAGCGGCGGGCAAGTCTTCAAGCTGCACACCGGCGATGGGCGCATAGTGCTGCGACGCGCAGAAGATTTCGCGGATTCGGTTCAATAAGAGCGCGTTTCTAAAACCTTTGCGAGCTTCTGTATCTCCCTTTGCGCCTCCAGCGAGAAACTGCAACTCTCATTAGCTTGAGCTTCAATAGAATTGCTATTTCTCGCTGTAGAAGCAAAGACAAAGAGCAAAGCTCGCAAAGGGTTGAGCAGTTGCTACAGGTTTTTGAATTGAACTCTTAAATCTTCAGGCGGATGCCGGGGGACATTCCGCCAAATAATGAAACCTCGAAAGGCTTCGCTTCGTTCAGCCATGTATCCGCTGTCCGGGCGCATTCACTCGGGCTTAGCTGGTGAAGCATTACTCCCTCTCTCCGGCAGTCTTCAGTTACAAACAGGGAGACAACATCTAATGAAGAAGCTCATCTTTGCAGTCGCTCTTACTCTACTTGCCACGCTGAGCAATGCGACTGCCCAAACAAGCTCTACAGGCTCGGCTGCAACTTCGTCTTCGCCCGCCGTTGCGCCGCAGCCCGCTGGTAGAAGAAACATAGTGCTTCCCCCTGCAAAGGCCAATCCTGTCGCAGTCCCTAAATTCGACCAGCCGCCCACGATTGACGGTCGCCTGGACG
>DATHJK010000080.1:0-4775 GCA_035316225.1 Pyrinomonadaceae bacterium | reverse complement strand
TATGCGTTTTGACATCATCACGATCTTCCCGGAATTTTTTCGGGGAGCTTTCGATCACGGGATAATCAGGCGCGCTGCGGCTGCCCGGTTGATCGAAGTTAAGGCGCACGACCTGCGCGCTTTCACTAAGGATAAGCACAGGCAGGTGGACGACAGGCCGTTCGGCGGCGGCGACGGAATGGTCTTGAAGGCCGAGCCGATCTTTGATGCAGTCGAGAGTTTGACAGGGGCGAGCGGGTGCGCTCTCTACGAAGAGGGAACTCGCGTTATACTGCTTTCGCCGCAGGGGCGCGTGATGACGCAGGCGTTAGCCCATGAGTTGGCCCAATCGGAGCGCGTGGTATTAATCTGCGGACGCTACGAGGGCGTGGATGAGCGCGTAGCACAGGCTCTGGTGACGGACGAAATCTCTATTGGAGATTACGTTCTATCGGGCGGCGAACCAGCGGCGGTCATTGTTGTTGACGCAATCGTGCGGCTGCTGCCCGGCGCGCTGGGGAGCGAGACTTCTGCCGCGAACGAATCTTT
Organism: Pyrinomonadaceae bacterium; assembly: GCA_035316225.1. Taxonomy (GTDB): domain Bacteria; phylum Acidobacteriota; class Blastocatellia; order Pyrinomonadales; family Pyrinomonadaceae; genus 3-1-20CM-3-53-8. The sequence goes on along the minus strand of DATHJK010000080.1, from coordinate 4,247 downwards.
CACGAATGGGCGGCTGGATTTCCCGCACTACACGCGCCCCCCGGAATTTCGAGGGATGACTGTGCCGGAAGTCCTCTTGAGCGGTCATCACTCGGAGATTGAGCGCTGGCGGCGCGAGCAGTCGCTTATGAAGACGAAGCGAAATCGGCCAGACCTTTTAGAGAACGCAGAGTTGGACGAACGCGATAAAGCTCTGCTGGAAAATTTTGATAACGATTGAGTGCCGTGAATAGTGAATCGTAAATCGTGAATAGAAAAAGCTAACTACGAAAGTTCTTAACCTCTATTCACGATTTACGATTCACTATTCACGATCTTTATGGAGTAAAGACAAATGAACCGCTTAGATGCAATTGAGAAGGCGCAGTTGCGCGAGAATATCCCGGCCTTTCAACCGGGCGATACGATCCGCGTGCACGTGCGTATTAAAGAATCTGAAACCAAAGAGCGTTTGCAGGCGTTCGAGGGTGTGGTCGTGGCGCGAAAGCACGGCGGAGCGCGCGAGACCGTGACGGTGCGCAAGATCAGCTTCGGCGTCGGCGTGGAGAGAATCTTCCCGCTGCACGCGACTATAATTGACCACATTGATCTGGTGAAGAGAGGGCGCGTGCGTCGCGCAAAGCTCTACTACCTGCGCAGCCTGCGCGGTAAGGCCGCGCGCATACGCGAACGCGACACGCGCAACTCTAGCGAGGCTGCGAAGAAAGCAGCGGCGGCGGCGAAGGAGGGATGAGGGATGAGGGATGAGGGATGAATCGGAAACAGGATTATCGGAGGGCGCAGAGTCTGGGGGAGAAAAAGCTTTCAAGCATTCATCTATTTCTTCCGGTCGCCCCTCATCCTTCATCCCTCATCCCTCATCCCTTCGTAAGCGTCGCAGGCAATCTGCCGTCTGCACCGTCTTTGAAGACGAGGCGCGCTCGCGAGGGTTTCATTTAATCGCAGGAGTTGACGAAGTAGGGCGCGGTGCGTTAGCTGGGCCTGTAGTCGCTGCGGCAGTCATACTCGATCCCGAAAAACCTTTTCCAGAGGGTCTGGACGATTCCAAGCGTCTCACGGCCTTGCAGCGCGAGGCTCTCGCGCGCGAGCTTCTTCAGACGGCTGTCTGCTACGCAGTCGGCCAGATAGAGGCAGACGAGATTGATCGCGTCAATATTCTTGAGGCGACGCGCAGGGCTATGATGGAAGCGCTCTGCCAGTTAAACCCTTCGGCAGATTTCCTGCTCATTGACGCAGTACAGCTTAAAGAATCCTCTCTCCCGCAGAAGGCGATCATCGGAGGCGACTCCATTTCCGCCTCGATTGCTGCCGCTTCCATAATAGCCAAGACCTATCGCGATTCGCTGATGCACGCATTCCATGAAATTTATCCCCAGTACGGTTTTGCCAGGCACGTTGGCTACGGCACGCGCGCGCACTGGGAGGCTTTGAGCCAGCATGGTCCTTGCCTGCTGCACCGTAAAAGCTTTCGCGGCGTACTCGCGAACAAAGAAAACTTTTCAAACGAAGAGCCTTTGGAGTAAACTTCAGCAAGCGTCAAAAATTCCCTCAGCCAGCTTTTCTGAAAAATAGAGTTACGGGAGCTTTTTTGTGCGAATCGCTATTGACGCACACTCTGTCGGCACAGGCTTGGCGGGCAATGAGAGCTACGCCACCAACCTGATAGAAGCGCTAGCCGAGATTGACCGTGAAAACAGCTACACGCTTTACGTGACCATGCGCGAGGCTGTCGAGCGATTTTCGGGGCGTTGGCCCAACTTCTCGGTTCGGATGACGCTGCCGCACACGCCTATAGTGCGCATTCCGCTCACGCTTACGGCTGAATTGCGGCGGCGACCCGTTGACCTGCTGCATGTTCAGTTCACCTCGCCGCCGTTTGCCCCCTGTCCTGTCGTAGCTCTTATACCGGATTTGGCCTTCGAGCACCTGCCGGAGACTTTCAAGCGACGCAGCCGCATTCAGCTACGCCTGACCGTGCGCAGGACGGCGCAGACAGCCGCGCATATCATCACCTGCTCCGATTACTCGCGCCGCGACATAATGGAGACGTACAAGGTCGAGCCGGAGCGTATAACGACCATACCGCATGCGGCCCCCGCACACTTCAAGCCCGCAAATCCAGAAGAAGTTGCGCGCGTGCGCGAGCGCTACGGGCTGGAAGAGGATTACATTCTCGCCGTAGGTTCTATACAGCCGCGCAAGAACCTTGTGCGCCTCGTGCATGCATATGAAAGCTTGCAACTCAGGATGCCCCAAGATAAGCTTCCGCAGCTTGTGCTGGTAGGAAAACGCGCATGGCTCTACGGCGATACGCTGCGAGCGGTCGAAGCCTCTACGATTCGCCGCAGAGTGGTCTTTACAGGCTACGTGTCGGAGAATGATTTGCCCGGTCTTTACACAGGGGCGCTCGCGTTCGTTTATCCCTCGTACTTCGAGGGATTCGGGCTTCCGCCGCTGGAGGCCATGCAATGCGGCACGCCTGTGATTACAGGCATGCGCACGAGTTTGCCGGAAGTGGTGGGCGATGCTGGATTGCTGGTTGACCCGTTTGACGAACCGGCTATTACGGATGCGCTCATGCGAGTGATTAAGGACGAGGAATTGCGCAACGAACTCAGGCGGAAAGGATTGGAGCGAGCGCGCCTGTTCGACTGGCGCGAGACGGCGCGAAGAACCCTGGAGCTTTACGAGCGAGTGGGGCGCGCCTCGGTCAGTCGGGCGAAAGCTGCTATGTATAGCGCGTGATAATTTTGAGAGAAGAGGATGTTATGAATACTTTTCGGTAGCGGGTCAGATGTAGAATTAAAGCCAATGCTTCCCTGCTATTTAAGTTCAGATTGAACCGCTACAGACTTTTCGGCCAGATGGTCTGGGCTTCTGCGAGTCGCACGTAAATTAACAGCTACTCAGGTTGACCTTCTCATGCGAATAGCGATCTTGGGAACACGCGGGGTGCCTGCCAGCTACGGCGGGTTCGAGACTTTCGCAGAAAATCTTTCTACAAGACTGGTTGCGCGCGGCCACGAGGTCACGGTCTATTGTCGCTCGCATTATGTAAGCCCGCGCCAACTGGAATTTCATGGCGTGCGCCTGAAAGTCCTGCCGACGATACATCACAAGTATTTCGACACGGTTGTGCATACCTTTTTATCGGCGCTGCATTCTATGAAAGAGTTCTACGATGTTGCGCTCATTTGCAACGCTGCGAACGCGCCGTTTGCGCCCATGCTCAGAGTAGTGGGCACGCCCGTCGCGCTCAATGTTGACGGCCTGGAGCATAAGCGAAAGAAGTGGAACTGGCTGGGGAGACAATACTACGTAATCGCGGAGCGGCTTGCCACGCTTCTGCCGAATCGCATAGTGAGCGACGCGCGCGTCATACAGGAGTATTACCGCGCGACCTACGACGCGCCTTCCACCATGATCGCATACGGCGCTGAGGTCGAGCGTCGTCCAAATCCAGCCGTCATACGCAAGTGGAGAGTAGAGCCTCAGCGCTACATTCTGTATGTGTCGCGCCTTGAGCCTGAGAACAATGCACATCTGGTTATCGAAGCGTTCAAAAAGGTGCGCACGGCCTGCAAGCTTTTGATAGTGGGCGACGCGCCCTACGCGCACGAGTACATCAGCGACCTTCGCGCACGCGCGCGGCGCGACCGGCGCATAATCTTTTCCGGCTTCGTCTTCGGCCAGGACTACCGTGCTTTGCAGCAGAACGCCTACTGCTACATTCACGCGACTGAAGTTGGCGGCACGCATCCTGCTCTATTGGAAGCGATGGGCTACGGCAACTGCGTGCTCACTCTGGGCACGCCTGAGAATCTGGAGGTCGTAGGCGAGGCAGGCATTCCTTACAGAGACGAGAGCGAATTAACGGAACAACTTCAGCGCGTGCTGCGCGATGGCTCTCTTGTTCACTCCTACCGGCAGCGCGCACAGGCTCGCGTGAAAGAGTTCTATGACTGGGAGGGCGTGGTTGACCGCTACGAAGAGTTGTTCGCGCAACTCACAGGATATTCACATCCCTTACGACGGGCAGACGAAGCGAGCGAGACGGTTGAGGCGGGCGAGCGCGATAGAGTTGCTGTCAGAAAACTCTAATGGGCGAATCGTGAACAAAAAAGCTTGAATCGCTATCTCACTGCTTTCACGTTCGCAGGGCGCGCGAACAGCGAATCGGGAAGCGGGCGGTTGAATTCGATGGCCTCGTAGTTGACGCGACCCGTCTGTTGCCCGGCGCTGAAGTG
>DATHJK010000079.1:0-11460 GCA_035316225.1 Pyrinomonadaceae bacterium | reverse complement strand
TGCGTGATGCGATACCACCCGTTCTTTTTAACCTGAATCTTTAATGACGGCTGAGCTGCAATCGCCCACTGAGTCGTTAAATTCCCGGCAGGTTGAATAGACCCGCTCGAATTATCAAAAGCTGTCGCAGCCGCGCCACGTTCAAAAACGTTCTCAGCATCCTGCTGACTCAGTTGCGAGAGCAGTTGAGACTGCTGCTGCTGCTTGGGAAGCGTGTCGGACGACACCGTGAAGAAAGGGCCGTGGATGCTCTTCGCGCCGCTCACATCAATAGTTTCAAGATAATAGATGGCGTTGGCCGAGCCGCGCCTGTCAACCCAGGTGTAGCCGCGTCCGGCAGTCAAAGCATTTTCAGCGCCAGCGCTGAGCGCAGAACCGGCGATTGGCGACCGATTGACAAGTACTCGCTCGCCGTCGAGTTCCCTGTATAGATTGAATCCAAAATTGTTTAGCTCAAAACCCGTCTGCCATTCCAGCAAGACTCCGCCGCTCGAAGCCGTTGCACTAAACGAAAGAAGTTTCAGGGAGCTTTGCAGTTGGCTGGAACTCGTCTCAGTGCGATTCTGTGAAGCGCCTTGCGCCATGAAGGGGAACGCCGATGTCGTGATGATTGAAACGGAGATCAAGACGGGCATGAGATAAATCCTGATCCGCGACTTGCCCGTAAAACTACTCATTACTGCTTACCTCACTTCTAATCTCGCTTAAAGCAGAAGATAGAAAACAGGACATCAATATCATTAACGTCGCAAAGATTCTCTGTAGGGGAGATAGAGTGACAGGTGCGACGTACTTTTAATGCCTAAGGAAAAAGGAGCGATTTAAGGGCTGGCCGCTTCTGATTCATCAGCCGCCGGGTGGTACTCTTCGGGCCAGCAAATTGCTCACACGACTTAACCTTTATAAGCATATTCCGCTTCAAGCGCAAGTGTGGGAAGACGATATGGTGCTACAGGAATCAGATAATATTCGACTTCTCTGTGAGACCGCTAAAAAACTTGAATGTGCGCGCGATACAGTGGCTTATTTGAACGGGGAATCTGGGCAGCCCGTTAAAAGCCCACCCTAGATCAATCGTTGCCTTAATCGGATCGGGCCAGCGAACACGTATGCCTTCCCACACACCCAACGGGTTGCGCAAATATTTTTTCATAGGCTCCGGGTAGCTCATCGGAGGCTGATTTGTCGCAAACGGAGATTCCCACTGCTTCAACATGGTCTGCACGAGCCAGCCTGGAAGTTCGCGCGAGCGGCTTTCAATCTCATCGTTATTAACTCTAGCGCCCAGAAACTCGCGGGCTAGCCCTATAGCACAGGTTATCCACTTCGCGCGCCGATTGTTCCGGCCCAGACAGATTTGCCAGTCGAAGCTTGCCGCGCGTGTCTCCAACGCTGCTCCGATGTCGCAGAGCCAGAGCGGACGCCATGCGCCGTGCCTCAGCATATGAATTGAGAGAAGCGCGAAGTGATCCTCTTCGCTCATAACCCTGACATCGTAGTCGCCCAATTTTACAAGCCTTGAGCGCTCGAAAAGCTCTTCCGCATTACCGCCTGGAAACTCTTCAAACTTCTTATGAAGATCGAACCACAAGCCCTTTGCCTCCGGGCGCGAAAGAACTGATTGCGCCAGAGCGTGCTGTTCGGGCAGCACAAAGATGTCCATGTCTCCAAAAGGGCGCAGTACGGTTTCCGGGTAAGAGCGCGCTATGGCCCAGCCTTTCACCAGCACCGGCTCGATGCCGGAGGCGCGAAGAAGCGAGAATATTTTTCTGATTTCAGATTCGTGAATCGAATCTTGCAGAGCCAGTAGACGATATGCCTGCTGAAAATCGTTGTAAGTAGAGGGATGAAGATTTGAATGAGCCAGACGCCGCCAGCCCAGCGCGGCAGCGCCTGAGCCTAGAAGCAGTGGGGCTACACGGTCGAATTCGGATTCAGAAATCTCTGGAGGTGGGGGGTTGGTGCGCCACGAGCCGGTAAGAGCTTTCGCCACCAGAATGCTTGGTGAATCGCAAAACGCTTCCGACAACATCACGCTTGACTTAGCTTGCGCTCGCTGAAGATGGGGAACATGCCAATCAAGGGTGCCGGTTAGATTTTGGCCGACACCCTATTCAGCAATTTATCCCATTAGAGGCAAAGCTGCTCTTGCCCCTAACTACGAGACTTACGGAGCGCATACTCCTGGAGAACCAACGCAACTGCCGGAGCAGCATTGAGCACCTGACGTGCAAGGCGTTCCGCCTGCGAAACATGTCGCAGCCTGCGCAGGAGTCGGCGCTACTATAGAGGTGACGACCGGCACGGCCACAACTGCCGCGATGCCCAGAGCGCGCATCATCTGCCTTCTGTTCATGCCGCTTGTAATGATGGCAGCGGGCATTGTGACGCGCTCTTCAAGCAGGTGATCCTTCGAGAGTTGATCCAGAGCGAACCATACAAATTTTTCGTCCACCTGAGCATTCAGTTCTTTCTGAAGCAACTGTGCCATTTCGGGTACGCTCGTCTGGCCGTCACAATGTTTCCAAACCATGGCAGCCGTTTGATTCAAGCAGTGTGCTTTATCACGCTCGAGATCATAAACCAGAACTTCATCCGGTAATTCTCTGACTACCAACCCATCTTTACGAGCAAAGGGGGTTTGCTGTCCTTTTTTATCTTTCATGTAGCCTCCAAGTAATTGATTGCTAAACTGAAAACGGCTCCCAACCTAAGAACTGCTATGTACGGCGTGGAGTTTACCATCATTTGCAAAGAATGGAACAGAATTTATCTCATCAAGTTGGCCCAAAATTGACCGGGCCACCTCTCTAGCCTCGCCTCGCGCTCCTTTTAGGACACGCGCATTTGACACTACTTGCTGCAAAATTGCAATCGCTTTTCCAGGCTCGCGCCGCGCAGCCACAGTGTTGGCGAGAAGTGTTAAGGCGCCCTGCCCAGGCGTCAACTCTACCGGACGCCATCGCGCGCCCGCCCTGTACTGACTTGCAACCACAAGTCCTACCGCGAGCGGCTTTCGACCAACGCGCCCGCCCAGTGCTTCCACAGAGATGTCCGTTTGCCTGTGTTCGCCGCTCTCTCTCATAGATAGCTTTTTCGGAAATGGGTGAACACGCCCACGCTCATCCAGCACCGCGTACTCGTCAGAATAATAGGTCGCCCCTGCCCGCACCAGTTCAGACACCAGCGTCGTCTTACCCGAGAAGCTTCGTCCCGGAATCAATATAGCTTGACCACGCCAACCAACGACTCCAGAGTGAACGAACAGCCTGCGCTTCGCAAACTCTGCGACGTACAATCGCAAGGAGGACTCAAAAGATTCAAACAACTCGTCTACGTCCAGCGTGCGAGCGACGCGCACGTGGTCTTCATACAGAAGATTGAAGCGCCTTACGCCGGGTCGATTCGCTCCCTTCCCTAACAATATAGAGTAGAGACGCTCGACGCTCTGCACCTTTGAAGGCTTCCACCCCGGCGGAAGATTTTCAACAATGCGTTCAAGCAGAGCATGATCATTCACGCGAATGCCTATGCGCAAGCCGAACGATGTAAAAGAGAGTCCTGCCACCCAGCCCAGGCGGTCAACTTTCTCTATTCAAGTAGTTCTCCATTTAAGACGAGGCAAATTCAGAGACAAAATAAACCTTCCCGCTATATTAAACCGAAAAGAAAATTTAAGATCGTGATAACCAGGCTGCTACAGGCGACTCTAAAGGGGCGCAGCCGGCGAGAACCAATACAGGTTGTCCGAAGGCGGCCTGCTTATTTAACCTTATGCAAGGCGGGAAATTATCACGTGCGACTGCTTGCGTCAATCTTTCTCGCGCAAACTTTACCGAAAAATTTCATCCCTGGCACCTGCCCCTTCCCTGAAGCGAATAGACTGACATGGTTTTACGGGGAGATTGGTAAACTAATTCACCTTTTGAATCTCAAAATCATCTACCCAAACTTTTCCGAAAGCAGGGCAAGGTGACGTGGTGCAATCCTCGCGTCGAAGACTTACGCGCACGGCGCTGGTAGCTGCCCCGGTCGTAAACTCAACAGAATAATCATTCCAACCTTCCGAATTCTGGGGCAGCGGCTTGGTTTGGGCCAACGGTCGGCTTTCGTCTGTATTCGCATCGAAGACGGAAATCACGGGAAAGCCGCCACTCACTATCTTCTCAGTTCGAGATGCGAATCTAATAACGTAATGCTTATTCGGCTCTGTCAAAATAATCTGTGAGAGCGCTTGAGCATTCGCGGGCGATTCACCATTCCACTCGACACGAAGGCTGTAATTGCCGGAATGTTTCAGGCTTGCATCCTGAGAGACAACGATGGCCGAAATGTTCTTTACTATCTGCCACCCGAACGTCTGCTCTTCCAGGCTCACGCGATCTTCAAAACCGCCGTTAAGCAATAGAGGCATTTGCGCAACTCTACCTTGAGTTTCCCCGCCAGCCCAAATCTCATAAGCAGATTGAAACTGCTTTCCTTTGATTAACAGGCTAACCAGTTCTTGCCTCTCTCTTTTGCTCAGGTCATGCAAGGTCCGGGCGATTTTTGTCGCTTCAGTATACTTCCCGCGTTGCGCATAAAACCTTGCAAGCCCCAGACGCCATTCGTCCGTTTCCGGGCGTATGACCTGCTCCATCGCTTCTGTATTCCCCTGGTATGCGCCCCACGTTAAATCAATGAAGTTTGGAAGAAGCGTAGGGTCGCTTAAGACGGCGCGCCGCATCTGCGCAAATGCATCTACGTAGCGACCTGCGCGAAACAGCACGTTACCAAGTTGCCATCGCGGTCTTGCATAAAAAGGGGCGAGCCTCACAGATTCAGTCAGCGCTGTGATGGCACCTTGCTCATCATCTGCTCGGTCACGCGCTAATCCAAGCCTCTGCCACAGAATAAAGTCGCGGGGTCGAAGCGCTGCCGCCCGCTCGAACTCTTTAATCGCCTCGTTCAGATTACCGGCATCTTGCAATACCAGAGCACGAGTATTGTGGACTTCAGGGTCGCCGGGAGTAATCTGCACTGCAAGGCTCAAGGGTTGCTCACGACCTGTCCCTTCGCCGTAAAAAGAGAAGAGCCTTGAAACACCGACCTTAATCGTCGCCCAGATTGCAGTACAAAAAATCAGTATGAAGATAAACCCGCACAGAATCCGCAAAGCATTCTGTAGAACTCTATTCTTCGGAATTGAGCCGTTACCGTCCGTACGCGACTGGTTTCCTTCAATCAATTTCAAGTTAGATGATTAAGGCTGAAAGGCAAGATAAAGGCTTCGCGCGCAATTTGAAAAGAAGATGCGCGCGAAGCCTTAAACAGATAGACCGCGCTCCTTGCTACGGCGTGCTCGGACTGGGATTCCCGTTACCTGAATCGTGGTTGGCAACGATAGTGCCGATGATGACAGCTCCGATTGCGCCAGCCGCAACTGATACTATAAGCGCAGTGTTCGAGCCACCGGCTGCGCCGCCGCCAGCCGCTCCGCCAGCTTCAGCACCAGTGGAGTTAACTACAGGGCTGGTCGCTCCCGGCGGAAAGCAGACGTTCAATAAACCGGCATGCGATGAATTGGAATGAGCCGCACTGCCCTGATCAGTTGCAATATCACTGTCCGTCCCCTTCTTCGAGTGGACAATGGCGCAACCCGAAATCAGTTTGACTTTAATCTGTCCGTTGCTGTAGTCAATTATGGCCTTCGTATTCGGAGCAAGCTCAATCGTTCCGAGTGAGCCAAGATCAATTACGGCGCTGGTCTGATCGCCCGTCTCGAGCGTAGCGCCAGCCATAATGCTGGAGCCGTCGCTTGCAGCGTTTCCATTTACCAGCACTGGCTGGTTACCGCGCACTACAAGTTTACCAACGGGGCCTTGCGCGGGCATCGGTATCGAACCGGCAGCAGGGATTGGCCCAGCAGCCAGGTTAACCTGAACATATAACTGCGCAACACAGAAAATAAGCAGGAGCGCAACTGATTTTAATGCTTTCCGCATTCGTGGCGTCATATTCTAATCTCCTCCAGGAAAAGGCCATACTAGCTTCAGATTCACATTGTCCGGTCTGTAAAAAAACAGAGAAAACTCGTTCGGGAGTTTACAGTCATCCCCCATAAATGGTCAATGATTATTCGTCCTCGTAAGGGCTAGTTTTTTGGTCACCAGCGCTATCACTAACCTGTAGCAATGCAATTTCATGCTAATAGATGCTCTTTTACTGCAAACGAACGTTTGACGAAAGAGCTTGAGAAATCACCTTCGCTGTCTGGTCCTGTTGATTAGCGTCAGCAACTTGTCTGCCATCTCTGCGTTGAGCGGCTTCAAGACATTGTATTCGGTCTGAGCCGCGTCGCGGTTCCCTACGGTCAAATAAGCGACACCAAGATTGTAATGGGCTTCGGCGTAGCCGGGTCTTATCTGAACCGCATGCTTGTAAGCATCAATGGCTTCGTTGAACTGCTGAGTCTTGTAGTACGAATTGCCCAGATTGTTGTAGGCTTCGGCATCGTCCGCTCTCAAGGCTACGGCCTGCTTGAACGCGGCCACAGCATCCTGAAACTGTCCGGCGCGGAAGTAGGCCGCACCCAGATTAACGTAAGCAGGCTCGTAATCCGGCTTGAGCCTTATGGCCTCTTTGAACTCTGCTATGGCTTCTGCGAACCTGTTAAGATCGTAATAGGCTTTGCCCAGATTGTAATGAGCATAAACGTATTCAGGGTTGATTCTGAGAGCCTCTCTCAACGAATCAACTGCCTCATTGAATCTGCCCATCTTGTCAAGCAGGTAGCCCAGATTGTTATAAGCTTTCGCGTAATCCTGCTTGAGCCTTATGGCTTCGCGGTAAGCGTCCACAGCTTCCGCCTGTCTTCCCAGTCTGTCGTATGCGAAAGCCATGTTGTTATAGACGGATGCCGCGCCCGGTTTGAGTTCCAGCGACCGCTTGAATGCTGCGACAGCCTCCTCATAACGACCCAGATTGTTTAGAGCAGTACCCAGATTGTTATATGCGTCTGCGTAGTCGGGTCTTAGCCTTACGGCTTCCTGATAGGAAGCGGCAGCCTGATCGTATTGGCCCAGCATATAACTCGCATTTCCCAAATTGTAGTGCGCGTCCGGCAGATTAGCTCTTGTTTGAATCGCCTTCTTGAAGGCGTCTGCGCTTTCTGTGAACTGGTTGAGGCTATAATAGGCAGCGCCCAGATTATTCTCGGTCTCCGCGTCGTTCGGCTTGAGTTCGAGAGATTTTTTGAAAGCCTCGACAGCTTCACTGAATTGGCCTGACTTGTAGAGAGCAGCGCCCAGGTTGTTGTAAACAACTGCGTCCGTTTGCTGCAAAGCGACAACACTTTTCAAGGCAGTCACGGCATCTGCGAATCTGCCCAGCCGCTCATAAACATATCCAAGCTTATTGAAGACTTCGGGCGCGTTTGGTTTAAGCCGCGCGGCCACCTGGTAAGCTTTAGCAGCATCCTCGAAATGGCTTTGCCCTAGAAACGTGTCGCCCAGGCTTTCTTCAGCCTCGGCCCAATCCGGCCTTATCTTCAGAGCCTGCTCGAACGCCGCAGCAGCCTCCGCGTACATCTCCAGACTCATCAGCGCATTGCCAAGGTTGAAGTGAGAGTCCGCATCATTCGGATCAAGTTTTACTGCGTGCTGGAACGCATCAACAGATTCCCTGTATTGAACGGAACTGAAATAAGCAGCGCCAAGATTATTGTACGCAAGTGCGTCATTGGGATTCTGCGCGATAGCTTTCTTGTACTCGGCAATCGCGTCACTGTAATGCCCCTGATCATAAAGAGCGTTCCCTTTGGCATTGTAATCTTCGGCAGTCTCCGTCGCTGCCGGTCTGGCTCTGTTTGCTTCCGACTCTGTTGAGACCGGACGAGTTACATGGCTCGACGCCGGGCGAGTTGGGCGAGTGTTGCGCGCCACTTCTACGGTTGGGGATGGACGCCTAGCACGCTTAACGACCAACGTTCGTGCGCCGCCCACCAGGTCATGCCTGGGCATTGGATTCTGAAAAGCAACGGCTGCGCCGCCTATGATGTCCTGAGCCTGAAACGCGCTCGCTCCGCCAACAAGATCGCGCCCCGTCCCCCCGCGAATGTCCTGAAGAGCCAGCGCAAGTCCACACTGGCAAAGGATTGCGATGATTAAGAGCGTGCTATGAAGTCGCCTTGATCGTTTCCGCTTCATACCTGAAAAAAAGAGTTCAACTGCGAACTGAAGATGCCGGGGAGCGCGCCACTTTGATTGATGCCTGCTCGAAACATTTTAGATGCCAGCGATTCTTTCGTGCTCAAGCAACAATCCAAAACTTTCACTGGCGGGGCGATAAGGCGGAGACTGTGCATGCCAGCACCACGTTTGCAATCCAAAAGGGCAGCAACACTCTATCACTCCATTACTGACCTTTCTTCTCATCGCTCGATTATCGCTCTGCCTCTATATTTCTCTATAGGAATCTCGGCAGTCGCTATCACAACCAGCGCGACTAGAATCAGGCAGTTGACTGTAATGTGCAGGCCGAAATCAACGAAGCTATGTACCATAACGCCGAAGATGCCGACGCACGCTCCCGTTATCGTTGCGCGACGAAACGAGTCGGATGCCGCCAATGCTTTTCGAACCTCCCGAACGATTAGAACGGCTAGCCAGATAAAAATTGCGATGCCGATTAGCCCGCCGCTTGCCAGTATCTCCAGATAATCGTTATGCGCCTGCTGCGGCGTGAGTTGCCCGGTGGCGTCGTGGTACTGAGTTATCCCTATCCAGTATCCATTAAATCCTTCGCCCAGGATAGGATGGCTTTCAAACATTCGCCACGTTGCTCGCCAAATCTCAGCGCGGCTGCTGCCTCCTTCTGCTCTACTCTGACCTGCTTCTTCAGGCACATTTTGAAAACGATTGACCAGACTCTCGCCGCCAACCCAGACCATTCCGACAAAGATTGCGGCGACGAGTCCTACGATTAGAACTAATCGAAAGACTAATGATCGTCCAAATCTGAGCAACGCATTATTGTTTGCTTCATGATGAGAACCGCTTCGCATCTGGGTTAAGTTGAAAAGGAGAGCAAGAAAGATGACCTGGCTAAGCATGCTCAATATGCCGCCGCGAGACAAGCATAATACAAGAGCGCTCCAGACCGGAGCAGCAGCAGCGACGTATATCAGGACTCTATCGCGCCGAGCGCCGCCGGCAACAAGAAATCCCAGTATGAGACCCAAGACCATCTCCATCAAAAAAGCGAAATGGTTCTTATTGATGAACTGCGCGTAACCGGAATTCGGCATCAGGTACGGAAGCACAAATCCAGGCCCCTGGTGCTGCGTGGTCTGGCGTATGATTCCGAAAAGCGCGCTCACGACGCCAACCATTATAATCAGAAAGATAAGCGCGCCGAGGCGTCTGCGGCTATTTGTGTAGCGAACGAGAAGCGCGAGCACGAGGCTGATGGCGGCAACTTTCAGTATGAAGATGCGCGTTTCAAACGGGTCGGCGCTAATCGTGCGCAACGCCGCAGAGCTAATTCCCGCTGCGCTTGCTTCCACGCCCTTCAAGGGTAGAGTTTGAATAAAGGCGAAAAGCATCAGCGCAAGCAGCGGAAGTAGCAATCTGTATTTTGCCACCCGGCCTAAGCCGGTCAGCATAATTTCAACAACACTTAACGCAGCAAGCGCGAAGACCGCGCTTTCAAAGAAAGATTCCCACCACGGCTGAACTGTTCCGTAAGGGACAGCCGTAAGAGCAATCACTATGAGTAAAGAGTAGAAGATGAACGCGGTCAGTATCCGCGCAAGACGGACGCGCACCTGTGCTCGTTCGTTTACCTCGAACGACGCTGGAAGAGTTTCGGCCAGTGATTCGCTCACAGGAGGGGTTAAACTTTCGCGGTTGAGCTTAAATTCAGAGATTCAGTAGATGTAATTTCCGTTCGGGCAATATCCGCAGGCTGTTCCGACAATCCGCCCTCATCTGTTTCCTGCACGGAAAGGCAGGCTTCAGGAAGCAGATCATTTAAGTAAGAACGCAACTCGCGTTCGTGCCCGTTCTGCGACAGCACGTCCAATCTTTCGAGCGCCACGCGAACGTCTTTCGATGGACGATCAGCAATCTTGTTAATGAAGATTTTCGGATGCGATGTGCCGACAACATCCTCTTCGTCAATCTTCAATCGCTCGTTCAGTTTTTCGCCCGGTCTGATTCCCGTCTCTACTATTTGAATATCTTCGTGCGGCTTGAGTCCCGAGAGCGTGATGATAGCTTCGGCCAGATCATAGATACCCACGGGTTCGCCCATGTGAAGTATGAAGACCTCTCCGCCGTCACGCGCTCTACCGATTGCTCCGGCTTGAAGAACAAGCTGAGAGGCTTCGGGTATGGTCATGAAGTAACGCTTCATGCGCTTGTCTGTGATGGTGATTGGCCCACCCTTACGAATCTGTTCCTGAAAGATTGGAATGACGGAACCGGCAGAGCCTATGACGTTGCCGAATCGCACGGCCACGAAATGAGTCTGGTACCGGCGGTTCAAATCCTGTATGACAAACTCCGCCATACGCTTTGTCGCGCCCATTATGGAAGATGGAAAGACGGCCTTGTCCGTAGAGATTAGCACGAAGACTTCCGCGCCGAATTCTCCTGCGAGTTCTCCCACAAGGTTCGTGGCGAGCACATTGTTCTTGACAGCTTCGCCCGGATTGTATTCCATCAGCGGGACGTGCTTGTGCGCGGCGGCATGAAGGATTACCTGCGGGCGAAAAGATTTGAAGATGGTGTGCATGCGCGTGGGGTCGCAGGCGTCCGCGACCAGCGCTACGATGTTCAAATCATCGTTGGATTCGCGTAGCTCACGGTCAATCTGGAAGAGAGCGAATTCTGCGCGCTCGACAAGTAGCAGTTTGCCGGGCTTGAAGCGCGCGACCTGCCGCGACAATTCAGAACCGATTGAGCCGCCCGCGCCCGTGACCATAACCGTCTTCCCTGACAGGAAATGTATAAGGCTCTCTTCGTCAAGCCGCACAGGCTCGCGCCCCAGCAGGTCTTCTATCTGCACGTCGCGGATTCGGCTCACCTCGACCTTGCCCTGAAGAATTTCGTAGAGACCGGGAATGATTCTCACCTTGACGGGAATCTGTTCGCAGATAGTTACTATGCGCTGAATCTCATTGCGCGAAGCCTGAGCTATTGTTATTACAACGTGGTCAATGGCGTGCCTGCGCACAAGCTTTGGAAGCTCTTCGGTCGTGCCCAGAACTTTCAGCCTCTGCACGAGCGTTCGTCGCTGCTTGCCCGGATCGTCATCCACGAAACCTTTAATCTCAAGATCAAAGTCACCGCGATCCAGAATCTCTTTGGCCGCGAGCACACCCGCGCGTCCGGCTCCGATTAGAAGGACTGGACGTTTGATCTCGTTCATCCAATCGCCATAACGAAGCCGCTTCTTCTTTTCATATCGCTCGAAAAG
>DATHJK010000078.1:0-6316 GCA_035316225.1 Pyrinomonadaceae bacterium | reverse complement strand
TATCGAATCGCTTCTTGAGCACACGCGCATAGTCAGCGATCTTGTTGCGCTGATGGCGCAGACTCTGGACGAGGACACGCAGCGCGCCCTCACGCAGACGCCTCAGTGGACTGCTTACCTTGACAGTCGCCGCTCGTTAGAGCGCACGCGCGCAAACGTTGAGAAATTCGTGGATGTGATGAACAAACTCTAAGGCGACGCCTGAGAGTGTTCGCATGGAATCGAAGGTAAGAGAAGCGCTTGTATTAGTTTCCGCAGCCTTAGATTGAGAGAGCTTACCGGTTTCACTGCGCTACGAAATTGTAGATCAGGATGCCGGTGACTTTAACGGGCTGACCCGAAAGCCTCGTCGGCGAAAACTTCGCGGAGCGCGCCGCCTTAACTGCCGACTGCTGTAATAGCGGGTGACCGCTTTTTGCTTGCGCTGCGATGACATCTCCGTTTTCATCAACTGTGACCTGAACCGTAACCTGCCCTGAAGCGTGTGCCGCTTTGGCTATAGAAGGATAATCGGGCTGGGGCAGGCTCGTAGCTTTTCCGTTGAGCACGCCGCCAGAGATAGGAGCGCTGCCAGAACGTGTATTGGGCTGTGGCGGAGGAGGAGGCGGCTCTATTGGCGTATTGGATGATGATGTGTTGCTCTGGTCATCTATGCGGTAAATTTCATAAAGCATGTACTTGTTGTCCAGCAAGGTAAAGCTGTAAAGCTCTCCGTCGGCAGCCCGCGCGCTGTGCCTGAAAAAGACTTCCAATAGCACCAATGAAGTTCCATTGGCCTTCGTCTGGTTGAGTAGCCTTCCAAAATCATGCCCGTCGCTATTGGCAATATTGCCGTTGATGCGATTGCATGCCTCATCAACTTCGCGCTGGTCTTCGCCGCCGTTCGAGTAATTAAGAACATCTCTGCCCTTACGGTTTGGATCGGGGCCTTGATACAGCATGTAGCTGGCCGCTTCCGATTTATTGCCCTGACTACAGAGATTGAAAAGCTCTGCCAGGCGACCCTTAACGACATCTTCCGCTCTTGCTGACGACGAGTTTTTTTCATTCCGGTACTCTTCAAGCTTCTTCGCCAAATTGCAGAGCGAGAGCATGAAGGCCAGGAGTATGACGACCAGCAAGCTTTTCATCGTTTCGTTTTCTCCACGTCAGATGTGAAAAGAGTTCTATGCCAATTCGAGAAAAGAAGTCAACAACTTTGCTACGGCCTTCCACCGAAAATGTTTTATCGGAATGCAGGACTCAAAAGAGCGAAGGCTGCCCTTCGAGCGTGGCCGGGTCTGTTGTTTCCTGTGACAGCAAGCGCTTCAGCTTGTTGGCGCTCGCGGGCGCGTGGCCTTCATAAAAATTGCTGAAGTATGCGTACACATGAGAGACGCGCCCGCACAAATTTCCGATGACTTCAGCCCACTCACGCAGGTTCTCGTCTTGTGCACGCTGTACCTCATCAAAGCGCGTCAGGTCACGCTCGCCCATCCAGCGCACGTAAGCGAAATCCGCCGCAGGCTCTTCAGCAATCCGCCGCATCTCCTCGCGCTTTATCCAGCGGCCTTCGACGAGAGCGATTGCGACGTTATGTTTCGACAGGAGCTTTATCACCTTCTCGTGAAGCCAGTCGGGGCTGCGAAATTCTACGGCGAATCGCATGTCGCCGGGCAATCTTTCTATAAAGTCGCGCAGCGCTAAGGCATTCTCCGGCGTCAGCGTGAAGTGAGGCGGCAATTGAATGAGCGTGACGGCGAGCTTTTCGCCCAGAAGCTGCGCGCGGTCGCAGTAGAGTGAGAGTTCTTCGAGACTTCCCGGCCTGAGCGCCCATTCGTGCGTAATCACCTGCGGAAGTTTCAGCGAGAATGTGAAAGAGCGCGGCGTGCGCTTGTTCCATGAGTCCAGTGTCTGCGCAGATGGCACTGCGTAAAATGTCGAGTCAACTTCGACCGTATCGAAGACGCGCGCATAAACTGAAAGCATATCAGCAGAGCGCGTCCCCTTCGGGTAGAAGACGGGCGCGGATGCCGCTGCGCCCGTTATCCAGTCATCGTAGTTCCAACCCTGGCAGCCCACTTGAACACAAGATTGCGAATCATCTTTTACCATCTTTCGTTCTCCTTCAAACTTCGCAGACGATTATCTGGAAAATCCCTAGCAGATGTCTTTCCACTTTAATGAGCCGGAGTCCCGCGCTCTCTGCTTCGCGCGCGGTTCGGCGGTTGAAGTGGTCTTCGCAGAGCGCGACCGTCAAGATGCTTAGAAGATCGAAGACCGGGGCGAGCAAGTTTTCTGGACGCACGTGTTCCAGAAGCGCTATGCGGCCTCCGGGGCGCACAACGCGCCGCAATTCCGCGAAAGATTTCCGGGGAGATTCGACCGAGCAGAAAACCAGCGTTGCTAGTGCTGCGTCGAACGAGGCGTCTGCGAAGGGAAGCGACTCGGCACACGATTGCACGAAATCAATTTGCGTAGGTCGCTCTTTGCCTTTGGCGATCTTAATCATCTCGCGGCTCGGCTCGCCCGCAACGCCTCGCGTCGCTTTCGGATAATAGCGAAAGTTCAGTCCCGTGCCAGCGCCGACTTCTAAGACAAGCGCCGCGCCTGCGGGAATCTCCAGCAGCGTACGTGCGCGCAATCGCGCGAGAAACCATCGCTCCATAGGAGCAATCGCGCGATCATATCCAGCAGCCATGCCATCATACACAGCCTCTCGCCGCTTGCCGTCTTCTCGCGTATTCATCAAGCTCTCAACCCTTACACTATTCAATTGCAGGTTTCGGATTTAAGAAGAGATTGAATTAGAGTGAAATTACAGTTGAGTGTAAGGAGCGGGGCAGTTCACCACCGAAGACACCGAAGAGCACAAAGATTACACAGAGAGTAGAATGTCTCTGTGCTGCCTCAGTGTACTCTGTGCCTTCGGTGGTGAATCCTTCTTCCCATACACTCGACTGTAATTCCCTATATTAGCCTATCTCTTCAACCTGCTTATCAATCCGAAATCCGCAATGGCCTGATGATATGGTGTCACAGATGAACCCATATCGGGTATTGAAACAGTTCGGCTGCAAGCACCTGATTGTTGTCACAGTATTATAATTTTATTGCGAGCCGCGAACTCACTTAGAAATTTTATAGAAAATAGCAGCCTTGAGTTATCCTTAAATAGTTCCGCGCTTCGGCGCTCTATGCTGGTACAAATATTGCCATGATATTCAGTGCCATAATTCTGGCAGGAAACTGCTAATAAGGAGAAGCTCAAAAAAATGATTGCCACGAACAAGATTCTACCGATTGCTCTGGTGGCTGCGCTATCAGGCGGTTCCGTAGGCGCTCTTGTCATGCACAAGAGCAACACGGAGCCTGCTAACACAGCCGCCGCCACGCAGACAGCTACTACAACTCAGCCAGCTACGACCGTTCCGGCCAACAATCTGGCCGCGAACCCGGCGAACAGCACAGACCAGTCAGCGCTCACCGCGTCGAACATGACGCAGGACGAGCAGTTGGCCTATCGTGATGGCTTTAACGATGGCTTCAACTCAGCCGCGAGTCCGAGCGGACGCACTGCAACCAGCAGCACAGTCGTACAACGTGTCGCTCCGGCGCGAACCGTTACGCGCACACGTTACGTCGGCTCTCGCGGCGTTGCATCGAACCGTGCTTACTATGATTATAGCCAGCCGCGCGGACGTTCCTTCTGGCAGAAGCACCGCAACAAGCTGACGGTAGCTATGGGTACGGGCGGTGGCGCGATTCTTGGCGGACTCATAGGCGGAAGGCGTGGCGCTGCTATCGGCGCGCTCGCAGGCGCGGGCGGCTCTGCGCTCTACACCTACAAGCTGCGCAACCGCAACCGTCGCTACTAAAGATGAGCGGGAGCCTGAGATGTCCGACGAGATTAAGAGATTGGTGCGACGCTCGGCTTCTGTCTTTCTGATTATTCTAACAACTGTTGTATGGGCAGCTACTTCAAAAGTGGCTGCCCCTCTCACTTTCGGCCAGACCCAAAATCCGTCAGACATAACGCGCATCTTCGGCAACGGCACAACAGGGCGACGCTCTTCATCTTCTTCCACTCGCAGACTGCCACAGCCTGCGCGCTTCCGCTACGCGAGCGGGCGCGGGCTGATAGTCAGGGCGTGGGTGAACGACGTTGGGCCATTCAATTTCGCTATTGATACCGGCGCAGGCTCGACGATTCTTTCCGAAAGAGTGGCGCAGGCCGCGCGCGTTCAGATACGAAGCGGGCGCGGTGGCACGCTCGGCGGATTGAGCAGCGCAACGCCCGTGGCAACGTTTGAAGGTCAGGTTAGAAGCATTGCCATAGGCGAACAGAGCAACCTGTTGTCGTCGGGTGGCGTAGTTCTCGTTACCAGCCGACTGCCTGCGGATGTGGATGGCGTGCTCGACCCGACCTCTGCGTTCTGGCCGCTGGGTTACGTGGTGGACATTCCTCGCGGCGAGATAAGCGCGTTCGATCCGCAGTCTCAGCCGCTCAGTGCATCGCAAACTCCACGCGGCGGCGCAATCGTTCCCTGGCTCTTCGATTCAGCGCGCCCGCGCCCGTTCGTTCTGCTGGATAATGGAAGGCGCGCTCTTCTCGATACAGGCTCCGGCTTCGGACTCGGATTGAGCGAGAGTGCGGCGAGAGCGTTAGGCGTCATTGCGCCGCGCGGCAGAAGTGGACAGGGCGCGAGCGATTTGGGCGGAGGTCAGATAACTTCACGCAAGATAGCGCCCATCACCGTTCGCATAGGCTCGCTGGAATTACGCCGCGTCCCCACAGACCTTCTATCGGGCGTTGACCAGAGCGCGCCCATTATTCTGGGACGTGAAGCGCTGCGCCCGTTCCGCTTGACTTTCGACCCCGTTAATCGGTTAATCGAATTTGCGCCGGACGAGCATGTCGGAGATTAACCAGAGACTAAGAGGGTGCTGCAAGATGTTGGTCACCTCTGCGCGAACGATTACAGCTCTATTCTTATCATCTCTTCTACTGGTCTCTGGCTTACTGCCCGCTAAGCGTGCTGTAGCGCAAGCGCAGCAACCTGCGCAGCCCGTTACACGCCAGCGCCGCGCTTCACAAACTTCAACCACCGAGACGCCGACAGCGCAACCTTCGCCAACCGTAAATCAAACAGGCGCTCAAGACGACACGGATATCGTTCGCGTTGATACCGATTTGACCAACGTGCTGATGACGGCTCTTGATAGAGAGCACCATTTCGTCACCAACTTGAGCCAGCAGGATGTGCGGATTCTGGAGGACGGAGTTCAGCAGGACATATCAATCTTCCAGCGTGAAACGGACTTGCCTCTCTCGCTCGCAATCCTGATTGATACCAGCAAGTCGCAGGAAGATTCGCTGCCGGACGAGAAGGCTGCTGCCACTGCTTTCGTAGAATCCGTCATACGCCCGGACAGGGACATGGCGGCCATCATACGGTTCACTGGCGAAGCGGAAATCGAGCAGGAATTGACGAACAACATGGCGGCCTTGAAGAAGGCGATTGATCGCGTGCAGTTTGAAACACCGCCGGGCGGCTGCGAAGGGACTTCTACGCCCGACGACCTGAAATGCCGGACTGGTATCTGGGACGCAGTATGGGCCACCACCACAGAAATGCTTTCGCAGACACCGGAAAATAGACGACGCGCAATCATACTGCTCACGGATGGAGAGGACACCAGCAGCACTACGAAGAGGCAGGAGGCTATTGACCTTGCGAATAAGTTCAACGTGACCATCTATGCAATCACGATTAAGGGCAGCGAGGGTTACGACGGCGGCGCTCTGCGCAAACTCTCGGAAGGCACAGGAGGACGCGCCTTTCTACCGGATAGAGATATCCCTGACAGGGCGGCGTTGCTGGCTGCTTTCGCGCAGATTCAGCAGGAACTTCGCTCGCAATACCTCATAGCCTATTCGCCCAGGAATAAGGCGCGCGATGGCTCGTTTCGTAAGATTAGCATTGAAGTCATTAACCCAACGCTGAAGAAGCAGAAGCTGAAGCTGATGTACCGTCAGGGCTACTACGCAAGAACGCAGGCGCGAAGCTGAACGTCAGACTAGAAGCCAACCCATAAATAGTTGCAGCATCATTTTGAGCCAATGTTTATGCGGCTCCCGGCAATACCAGACTATTTATGAGATGAGTTCTAGCTCTCACTTCATAGAAATTTCTTGCAGCGCCATAATGACCTGTCGCTCGCGCCCGCCGTCGAATTCGCACAGAAAGATTCCCTGCCAGCGACCGAGCAGCAGCTCTCCATTCTGAAATGGCACGGTGGCGCTTGAGCCTACGAGGCTTGCCTTGATGTGAGC
>DATHJK010000077.1:0-2109 GCA_035316225.1 Pyrinomonadaceae bacterium | reverse complement strand
TAACAGAACGACCGTTGTGAATTACTCAGACCCTATGGTGGTGACTAATAACGCGAGCGTTCATGACGGGGACGCAAAGACGCTATTGAACGGTGCGGTGCTCCCGGCAGGCCAGACGCCCGAGCAGGACTTGAACGCGGCTCTGGACAACATCTTCAATCATCCGAACGTAGCCCCATTCATAAGCACGCGCCTGATACGCGCGCTTGTCACCAGCAATCCGAGTCCGGCTTACGTGGAGCGCGTCGCAGTCGTCTTCAACAACAACTGCGCAGGTTTTTACCCGGAAACTCAATGCACGGGCGAGCGCGGCGATATCAAATCGGTTGTGCGCGCAATCCTGCTTGACCCGGAAGCGCGCGGCGACGTGAAAACCGAGCCGGACTACGGCCACTTGCGCGAGCCAGCGGTCTTCATGGTCAGCTTCTGCCGCGTAATCAACGACACGATGAACGTGCCCCTCTTCGATTTCATCTTTCACAGTGAGCGCATGGATCAGGACATTCTCAGGCCGCCGTCAGTCTTCGGCTACTTTCCTGCGGATTACCTTGTGCCGGGCACGCATCTGGCTGGCCCCGAGTTCGGAACGCTGTCGGCGTCGTCGCTCTTCAAGCGTATAAATGCCACCTACTCGCTAATCTATAGAGACAGCATGCTCTACGGCGTGGGGTTCCCTGAAAGAGATTTTTCGCTCATACAGCTTGGCGATAGCCCGCCGCAATTAGTAGACCTCCTAGACCGCCTGATGCTTCACGGCACCATGACCGCTGACATGCGACAGAGCATCATTCAAGCGATTTCGTCCGTGCCGAACACATGGTTTCCGTACAAGACGAAGCGCATAAACATGGCTGTCTATTTAATCGCCACTTCGCCGCAATACCAGATTCAGAGGTGAGCCGAATGAGATTCACATCACGCAGAGAATTTTTATGTCGCTCGGGCAGCGCACTGAGCGCTCTCTGTTTCGCAGCCGCTGTGGAACGCTTCGGATTAGTGAGCGCGCTGGCACGCCCCGCCGAGGCTTCAGACTTCAAGGCACTGGTCTGCATCTTTCTGGAAGGCGGAAACGACGGCAACAACATGATAGTGCCTTACGACGATTACAACGCGCAGGGCGGATATGCGTCTGTCAGAACTACATCGGGGCTGGCTATCTCTAAATCGAGCCTGTTGCAGATTTCGCCCACGAGCCAGGCCGGGCGCAAATTCGGCTTTCATCCGAACATGACGGAGATGCAATCGCTCTTTAGTCAGGGCAAGCTCGCCGCGCTTTGCAACGTAGGCCCGCTGGTTCAACCTCTGACCAGATCGGAATATCAGAGCGGAGCAGGCCATCCGTACCAGCTCTTCTCTCATCCAGACCAGCGCAATCTTCAACAGACTTCAGTTTCAGTAAACTTAGGTCAGGCCGGTTGGGGCGGGCGCATCGCGGACGCTCTCAACGGAATCAATGGCACTGCGCCGCTCTCTATGGCGATGTCACTTGCGGGCACGAGCATCTTCGCCAACGGGACGCTGACGCGCCAGTTATCCTTGCCCCCTGCGCCAGCGAGTCTCAGCAGCATCTTCGACCTAGATAGCGTTCTAAGCTCTGCGGAAGAGACGGCCATTCGCGTTGCGGCTCTGCGCGAGATACAGGGAAGCGCAGGCACAAGCGTTATGGCGAAATCCCTGAGCGACACCAGCGCGCAAGGCTTCTTTACGAAAGAGGCGTTCAATACAGACCCTATACTGCCGCCACTGCAATCCGGGCAGACGGATTTCCCGGACGCGCCGTTGGGCAATCAGTTGAAACAGGCCGCCAAGCTCATTTCGCTTCGCTCGACGTTAGGCATGAGTCGCCAGATATTCTTCTGCCAGTTTGGAAGCTTCGATCATCATGGCAACCAGCGCACGGGCACGTTCTCGCAGGAGAATCTTCTTCAACAGTTGAGCCGTGCTATGAAAGCTTTCTACGACGCGACGGTGAATCTGGGCGTGGCTTCTCAGGTGACCACCTTCACGCTCTCGGATTTCGGGCGCACGTTGGAGCCTTCAGGCTCAGGCGCGGGCGTAGGCTCGGATCACGCCTGGGGCAATCATCAACTGATAATGGGAGGAGATCGG
>DATHJK010000076.1:0-16310 GCA_035316225.1 Pyrinomonadaceae bacterium | reverse complement strand
AGGAAGGGGCTGATGAAAGCCGCTCCGGCTTTGGCCGCCAAGATAGCCTGCGCAGCCGAAAAGCAGAGCGTTACGTTGACTTTAGTGCCCTCGGAAGTGAGCTGTTTTGTAGCCTTAAGGCCGTCTGTGGTCAAGGGGCATTTGACTACCACGTTAGGAGCGATTCGGGCGTACTCCCTGCCTTCGCGCAGCATGCCTTCAAGGTCCAGGCTTGTGACCTCTGCGGAGACAGGCCCCTCTACTATCTCGCAGATGGCAGCGATGTGTTGCTTGAAATCCACGCCGCCTTCTTTTGCAACCAGTGAAGGGTTGGTCGTGACGCCATCGGCCATCCCCAAAGATGCCGCCTCACGAATTTCGTCAAGATTTGCCGTATCAATAAAGAATTTCATCACACTCTCCTTAGCTTTCAGTAATAGGCATACGCAATAGCCGTTGATTTTAGTCCTATACGCGAGATCATCAAACTTCTCAAATGGGGGAGTAGTCTCATAATTTGAGATGCAGAGCCAATATTTATCGGCCTGATATTTTCAAAGTAACACACTAGTAACAGGATTCCTGAGCGCTCCAATTCCTTCGATCTCGACTTCGACCGTATTGCCTACGCCAAGTTTTGAAACACCTGCGGGTGTTCCGGTAGCTATCAGGTCGCCGGGGAAGAGCGTCATCGCGTGCGAGATATATTTAATCAGATATTTGACCGAGAATGCCATTGCAGATGTTCGCGCATGCTGTTTGACAGCGCCATTAACTCTGGTCGTGACCGCTACGTTGTCAGGATCAATCTCAGTTTCGATATATGGGCCGACAGGGCAGAAGGTATCAAAGGATTTGGCGCGAGTGAACTGCACATCTTTTCGTTGAAGGTCGCGCGCTGTGACATCATTCACGCATGTATATCCCAGTATGAAAGCGAGCGGGTCGTCAACATCGGAGAGCCTGCGCGCCATGCGTCCGATAACGACAGCGAGTTCACCTTCATGCTCGACTTGAGATGATTCTGGCGGAAGCTCAATTGACTCCAGGTGTCCTATGACTGCCGATGGCGCTTTTAAAAAAAGCAGAGGCTGCTCGGGCATGGCGTTACCTAGTTCCGCAGCGTGCTCTACATAGTTGCGCCCAACGCAAACGATCTTGGAAGGCTCTACGGGCGCTAGAAGCTTTACACGGCTTAGCGAAAGAACCTCATCGCCCGCTCGAATTTCGCTTCCGAACGGGTTGAGGTCAAGAAGAGGGCGCAGGGAATTATCTTCCAACAGACCGTAACGAGGCGCTTGAAGCGTGCCAGATATGTAGCGACAGATTCTCATCTTCTTAAGGCGCAGTTTCAGAAACAACTTCAGAGGGCTGGCTCACGTTCCCAGCCGAATCAACTGCTGTCAGATAGTAGTGATATTTCTTGCCGGACTCAACTGTCTCATCTTGATAGGTAGTGCGCGTCAACAGAGCCGGGTTAAGTTTCGTCCAGCGCTCTTTCGGCAGATCCGGGTCTGTGGAGCGGTAGACGTTATAG
Organism: Pyrinomonadaceae bacterium; assembly: GCA_035316225.1. GTDB lineage: Bacteria > Acidobacteriota > Blastocatellia > Pyrinomonadales > Pyrinomonadaceae > 3-1-20CM-3-53-8. The sequence continues at coordinate 14,794 of DATHJK010000076.1, read as the reverse complement.
CCTACGACATCGCGCTCAGGGTTCGCAGGGAAGAAGATAGAGATGCGCCCGGGAGCAGCGGCCAGTGTGATTGATGTAGGCCCGGACGGAGGATAAACGTCTCGCTGTAGAACCGAAACGGTGTTGGAATTAAGGCTTTCGACGGGCGCTCCGCCTGTTCCCAGAGAGACAGACCTGACGACGTAGCTGTACTGTTCGCCGAAACGAAAATTTTTATCTGCAAAGCCGGTCTCAGTTATGAGCGCGGAATTCAGAGGCGTCTGGCCGCTGCCAGGCTCGCTCCGGGCTATGCGATATATGTTATATCCAAGCAGATTCACAGGCGTAGAACCATCTATATTCTTCGCAGGTGCCTTCCACCGGATAGTTATTGCTGTCTCGCTATCTTCATGCCCGGAGATAGTCGGCGGCTCTGCGACGCGCGCGGCTGGCTCGATTAAAAGAAAATTGGAGAAGGCCGCGCGCTGATTGGCCGCATTGACGTATCTGAGCGAATAGCGAAGTCTGGTTGGCTGTCCGGCCAATTCAAGCGTGTCAACGTAAGTGAGCGTGTCGCTGCCGGACTGAATAGTCTCGAAATTCACAGAGCCGATTAAAGTGGCGCGATTTGAGAAATCTTCCTCTGTAAGTCCAAGCGGCTCTGTGGGTCTCTCTGCAAGCCTGTAAATATCTATGCGGCGAATGCTCTGGACGCTGGATGAAGGGGCATTACGAAGCGGCGCGGGCCAGCTCAAGATCACCTGATTTCCTCGCTGCACGCCGGAAAGAAGCTCTGTGCGCTGCGGAACGTGTTCTATGGGAGCAAGGGGGGGGCGGCGCTTCCCGCAGCCCAGGGAGAAGAGAACCAGCAGGAGCGAAAAGGTGAACAAAGATTTTGGGGATAAAAGCCTGTGAAAGAATTGTTGCCCGGTCTGCGTGCAGCAGAAGCGGCGCAGGAGCGTAGAGGGCTTTCGCGAAAGTGAAAGTGGTTTCACAGGATATACCGGCTAAGGTCTTGATCTTTCACTGTTTCGGCAAGCATCTTATGAACGTAAGAGGCGTCTATTCGCTGCTTCTTAGGCTCAAGGTCTGGCCCCTCGAAGCTGATTTCATCCAGCAGTCTCTCCATAATTGTCTGGAGCCTGCGTGCTCCTATATCTTCCGTCTGTTCGTTTACGCGACCCGCGAAAGTGGCTATGGAGTCAATGGCGTCATCCGTAAATTCAAGCTCTATCCCTTCGGTTTCCAGTAGCGCCTGGTACTGTTTGATAAGAGCGTTCTTCGGCTCGGTCAGGATTCTCTTAAAATCTTCTATGGTGAGCGATTCCAACTCCACGCGAATGGGAAAGCGCCCCTGCAATTCAGGTATCAGGTCTGATGGTTTAGAGACGTGAAAAGCTCCTGCGGCTATAAAAAGAATATGGTCGGTTCTGACCATGCCGTAGCGAGTATTTACGGTAGTGCCTTCGATTATGGGAAGAATGTCGCGCTGCACGCCCTCGCGCGACACATCGGGGCCGTGGCCTGATTCGCGGCCAGCTATCTTGTCAATCTCGTCAAGGAAGATGATGCCTGCTGATTCCACGCGCTCAAGGGCCGAGCGAGCGACTACATCCATGTCTATCAGGCGCTCCTCTTCTTCCTGCATCAGATAGTCCATGGCCTCGTCAACGCGCATTTTCCGGCGTTTGGTGCGTCCCTGAAAGATATTGCCGAGCATGTCTTTCATGTTGATGCCCATCTCTTCAACGCCCTGCGGCCCCGCAAGCTCTATGGTGGGAAAACTCTTTTCGTGGACTTCGATTTCGACCAGGCGATTATCGAGTTTGCCTGCGCGAAGCTGGGAGCGAAGTTTTTCGCGCGTTCGCTGAAAATTATCATCGTGAGGCAGCGCGGTCGTCTCCACGGCAGCGTCGCTCTCTTCCGAATCGTAATCGAAGAAGCCGGCAGAGTAAGATTGTTTGGGCGGCGGAAGCAGCAGATCGAGTATTCGCTCTTCCACGTTTAGCTCGGCTTTATCGGCTATCTCTTCAATCTTCTCCTGTCTGGTCATCTCCACGGCTATCTCGCAGAGGTCTCGAATCATGCTCTCGACATCGCGCCCCACGTAGCCGACTTCAGTGAATTTGGAGGCTTCGACTTTCAGGAAGGGAGAGTTGGAGAGGCGAGCCAGGCGGCGCGCAATCTCAGTTTTGCCCACGCCCGTGGAGCCTATCATTATTATATTTTTAGGCATCACGTCGGCGGCCATGTCCGGCGCAAGCTTCTGACGGCGAACGCGATTACGTAAGGCCACGGCGACCGCTCGCTTGGCATTCCTCTGTCCGACGACATGCTTGTCCAGTTCTGCCACGATCTGGCGCGGCGTCATCTCGTCGAGCCTTAAGGCTTCATCCACATCACCTGATAGATAGATAACCATTGTTAGGGTAATCAGTAGCGGGTAGTTTTCCGTGCCTTCAAGGTTAAGAGATAAGCTTCATACTGAAAAGCCGCTCTGGCCTCTTGCCGTGTGCAGGCTACTCTGTCTACTGATTACTTTCTACTTCCTTCAAAGTTCTTCCACAATTATGTTCGTGTTCGAGTAGATGCAGATTTCGCCAGCGATTCGCATGGCTTCAACTGCAATCTCTCTGGCGCTCATCTCAGTGTTATGCATGAGAGCGCGTGCGGCGGCGAGCGCGTACGACCCGCCAGAGCCTATGGCGAGCACGCCGTCGTCCGGCGCAATCACATCGCCGTTGCCGGAGAGCAGAAAAGAGCTTTTATCGTCGGCGACAACCAGCAGCGCTTCCAGGTTTCTAAGGATTTTATCGGTTCGCCACTCTTTGCTAAGCTCTATGGCGGCGCGCTCAAGGTTGCCGTGATATTGTTCCAGTTTCCCCTCGAATCTGGTCAGCAGGGAGAAGGCGTCTGCGGTTGCGCCAGCGAAGCCTGCGAGTATGCGGTCATTGTAGAGTCGTCTGACTTTTCGCGCGCCCGTCTTCATTACAGTTTCGCCGAGCGTCACCTGCCCGTCCCCTGCAATTGCCACATGCCCGTCCCTGCGCACAAGCAGAACGGTAGTGCTGCGAATGTATGGCGAACTCTTCTTCTTCATCTCGTGCAAGAGAGAACTATAGGAACTGGCGCGAAGGGAAGTCAAGCGAGATGCAATAGAGGTGGCGGTTCAGGCGTGAAATTTTCATACAGGTATTTATCGAAACAATAATTGGCTCACTACTGCTGTAGAAGAGAGATGGAGGATTACGCGCGAGAGCAGCGTAGTAAAGGCGGCGCTGAAAACGGTTTTGAGCTATCATAAGAGAAAAGCCGTGTGTGAAGTGAGCAGGAGTTGAATTTCAGGATTAAATAGAAACAGTCTCATAAATAGTCTGCTCGCATGTGACGAGCCGCATACGAGGCTGGCTATCAAGCAAAGAGTGCGGGAGTATTTATGAGGATGAGTTCTGGAGAGGCTGTGGAGTGAGAATGGAAGAGCTAAGGCCGCGCATAGGAATCACGATGCGTATTGATCTTGAGACGGATCGTTTCTATCTTGCGCGTTATTACAGCGAAGCTGTGGAAGCGGCGGGCGCGACGCCCGTTCACATCCCGCTTATTCCTAAAAAAGATTACATCGCTTCGGTTGCAGAGAATCTTGACGGCGTGTTGTTGCCCGGAAGCGATTCGGATGTTGATCCGCTGCGCTACGGGCGAGAGCCGCACACGAAGCTTGGCAGCGTTCACCCGCTCAAGGACGAAACGGACTTGCTGGTTCTCAGTGAAGTTGAGGCGCGCTCGATTCCGCTTCTAGCCATCTGTTTCGGCATGCAGGTATTGAATGTTTCGCGCGACGGGACTCTGATTCAGGACATCAACTCGGAATTGAAGGGAGCCATCAAGCATGAGCAAGGCACGCCTCGCAATCGTCCTTCTCATTCTGTAAAACTTCTGGAGGGAAGCCTTCTGGAAGAGCTTGCAGAGGAGAAGAGCAGCGCGCTGGTTAACAGTCATCATCATCAGGCAATAGAGCGTGTGGGGCGCGATCTGGTGGCTACGGCATGGACTTCCGATGGGCTTGTGGAGGCTTTGGAAGACCCGCGCGGCGACCGATTTGCGCTGGCCGTGCAATGGCATCCTGAGATGGGTTGGGAGGATGACGGTTTTTCGCAAAAAATCTTCCAGCGGTTTGTGAGCGCAACAAAAGAGTTTTCGGCGAAGAGCGGTAGAGCTATGAAGAAGAGAGAAAACTCCGGCAGCGTCCGGTACTGACCGGAAAAAATTCGCAGAGCCTTTCAAAGGTTTATTCAATGAGCGTCGCATAGATCGGCGGGTATGCCGAATAAATTTATCTTTACTCGCGCGGAAAAAATGCAAAAGCTATTTCGCAGAGTCGTGTCATAGTTTGAGGATAAAAGACAACAGCAATCGGCCTGAGCTTTTCAGACCAGCGCACAACTTGTTTCGCCGCTCTCTTGATTGAAAACTTATTCGGGTGATTAGATGGCAGTTGATTATGGACTTAATATAAAGGGTCGTGTCGCAGTAATATCGGGCGGGTCGCGCGGTATAGGCAGGGCTGTTGTTCAAAAATTCGCAGAGGCGGGCGCGCATGTCTCTGTAAATTTTTTGAAGGATGAAGAGGCTGCGCTCGCCGTTGTAGAAGAGGCGCGTGGGTTGGGTGTCAAAGCGATTGCTCTGAGGGCGGATGTTTCCAGACCGGATGATGCTGAAAAACTTATACAGGCTTCGCTGGAAAATTTCGGGAGGATAGATTTTCTGGTCTGCAACGCGGGCGTGTGGCAGGGAGCGCCTGTGGAAGAGATGACGGAAGCGCTCTGGGATCGCGTTTTAGAGATAAACTTGAAAGGGACATGGACTCTTTGCCGCGCGGCGGTGGCGCATATGAAGAGAGCAGGGTTCGGGCGAATCGTTATAATCAGTTCTACGGCGGGGCAGAGAGGCGAGGCAGGCTACTCGAATTACGCCGCATCGAAAGGCGGCCAGATAGCATTCACAAAATCGCTCGCGGCGGAACTGGGCCGATACGGAATTACTGTCAACGCGGTCGCTCCGGGCTGGGTGGACACGGAGATGTCGGCTGTAGCGCTTGGAAGCGAAGAGTCGCGTAAAGAGATTTTTGGGGAGATACCGCTTGGCCGTGTCGCTACTGTTGAGGACATTGCGCTGCCCGTGCTCTTCCTTTGCAGCGATTGGGCGCGCCATATCACAGGCGAAGTTTTGAGCGTAAACGGCGGCTCTGTTCTGTGAGTGTGGATTTTCGACAAGATGGTTTTGCTCTAAATTTTTCGGTCGCTTTAGTGGCCCGGTGAAAAGAATTTTTAGAGAATGTTTGAGCGATACACAGAGAAGGCACGGCGCGTAATCTTCTTCGCGCGATACGAGGCCTCGATATTCGGCGCGCCTGCAATAGAGCCTGAGCACCTGCTTCTGGGGCTTATACGTGAAGACAGGACTCTGCTGGATGGTTTTGTGGCTGAGGGGCGGGTCAAACTGGACGAAGTGCGCAAAGAGGTTGAGAAGCGTGTTCGAGTTCAAGAGAAAATTGCGACTTCAGTTGAGTTGCCGCTATCGGCTGAGACAAAACGCTTGCTGGCATACGCACATGAGGAGAGCGATGATTTAGGCCACAGGCACATAGGGACAGAGCATCTGTTGTTAGGGGTGCTCAGGTGCAACAACAGCGTGGCCGCAGAGGTTCTATTTGAGATGGGAATTTCGCTGCTTCATGCGCGCAATGAAGTTGCAGGAAGAGCGGGGCCAGAGGCCGGTAGGTCTTCTGTCAGGCGTGCGGAAGGTTTTACGGATGCGCATACTTTCGGACAAAAGCTTTCGGTGATCGCTTCGCAATTGAAACGACATTTAGGGATGATGGAGGCGGGTGTCAAAGAGATGAACACTTATGCGGAACTGCTTCTGGGAGGCTCGCAGGCAGAGCTTTCCGTTATGAATGAGAAGAAAGGTGTGGGAGCAGCCGGGACGGGGCGCAAAACGGTTCTGGGCATAGAGAAGCTTCTGGAAGAGAGCGCCGCCACTTTGCGCGGCGCTCGCATAGGCTTGGTCTGCAACCAGGCATCGGTTGACCATAGCCTGAAGCATTCGGCTGATCTGTTGCACGAGCAGAAGGGGATAAAGCTCACGGCGCTCTTCGGGCCGCAGCACGGCATACGCGGCGATGTACAGGACAACATGGTGGAGACCGCGCACTCTGTTGACAGCGTGACGGGGTTGCCGGTTCATTCGCTCTATAGCGAGACGCGCGAGCCTACGGATGAGATGCTTGCGGATGTAGACGTGATTCTTTTCGACATGCAGGATGTTGGTTGCCGCATATACACGTTCGTCTACACGCTTGCCAACTGCATGCGCGCAGCTTGTCGTCTGGGCAAGCGCGTTATAGTTTGCGACCGTCCCAATCCGATTAACGGCGTGCAGATAGCCGGCACTGTGCTTGAGCCGGAGTTCGCTTCTTTCGTGGGACAATTCCCGATACCAACGCGGCACGGTATGACCGTGTGCGAGATGGCGCAGCTCTTTAACGATCATTTCGGCATAGGCTGCGAGCTTGAGGTGGTGAAGATGTATGGATGGGCGCGAGACGAGTGGATGGACGACGGGGATGCTCCGTGGGTTCTGCCTTCGCCGAATATGCCCACGCTGGATAGCGCCACGGTTTTTCCGGGAACAGTTCATCTTGAGGGGACGCAGATGTCTGAAGGAAGGGGCACGACAAGGCCGTTCGAGCTGATAGGCGCGCCGTACATTTCCGCTGAAGAATATGCCCGGAAACTTTCGGGTTACGGTTTCGAGGGGGTCTATTTTCGTCCCTGCGGTTTTCAGCCGACTTTTCAGAAGCACGCTGGTATAGCATGCGGCGGCGTGCAGATTCACGTTACGAATCGCCGCAGGTTCGAGCCTGCGATTGTGGGCGTGGCCGCAGTAAAGACTGCGTACGATATGTATCCCGAAAGTTTCAGGTGGAAGGAGCCGCCTTACGAGTATGTTTACGACAAAAATCCTTTCGACGTGATTGCAGGCACAGGCAGGCTTCGTGCGCAGATTGAGTCCAATGCGTCAGTAGAAGAGATAGCGGAGTCCTGGCGTGCGCCGCTGGAAGCTTTTGGCCGCGTGCGAGAGAAGTACCTGCTCTACTGAAAGGAAGAGGGAGCATCGTACAAAACTTAGAGACAGTCTCATAGATAGCTGCCGGGTGATGAAAGAGCTAATGGTTATGCTGCCTTAGAGACAGGCGAATCTATTCATGAGATGAGTTGTAGGTAATCAGGGAGAATCGTAACCAAAATAAAGGTTGATAAATTGCTTGTAAAGATTTGCACGCGCGATGATTGAATCGGTATTCGATCTCTTTCAAGTGCATCAGTAGCGGATTGATTTCAAACTATCGCTCAGATAAATACCGTGTGAAATTTTCACTCCCGAGCCGCTACCAAACATAAAAGTATGCAGACGGTTGACGAACTTCTGGAAGAGTGCGGGCGGCTGCACGGCCATCTTTGCGCCGGGCAGTTGTTGGGCGTTCGCATGGCTCTTCTTGGTTGCGGGTTTCTGGGAATACTTGATCCGCGCGGCGTGGACAGGAAGAAGCTGATTGTGTGGGTGGAGATAGACCGTTGCATGACTGATGCCGTGAGCGCTGTGACGGGCGCAAGGTTGGGGAAGAGAAGCCTGAAGTATGTTGATTACGGTAAAGTGGCTGCAACTTTTTTGAACCTGGAGACGGGGCGCGCGGTTCGCGTTGTGGCGCTGGATTCATCCAGGGAGCTGGCCGAGCGGCTGTATCCTGAAATTTCCGGGAAGAAGGAGAGGCAGTTACGCGCTTACAGGGAGGCGCTGGATGAAGAATTGTTCAAGGTTGAAGAGGTGCGTATAAGTCTGGATAGGATGGATGAGCCTGGCAGCCCGCGTTCTCGTGTAGTATGCGAGCGGTGCCTGGAAGGAATAAACGATGGCAGGGAGATAGAGGGAAGCAGGGGTGAGAAGCTTTGCAGGTCGTGTGCGAATGGGGGGTATTACAGTGTGGTTTCCGACAGAGTTATGTATGAAGATTTGTAGCTGCGCAGCACAATGCTGCTGCCTATTGGGTCTGTTTGAGATTCTGTAGCGGTTCTCATATGAATGCGACTGCTACCTGACGGGCCTGGCTCAAGATCGCTCTGATTAGCCTGACAATCTATTAACTCAGTTTGGTCGCATCCGAGTGAGAATCGCTATAAGCCAATATTTACTGGCGCTCTAATTTGAAATTGACATACTAGCTGCTGGTGCAACCTCTTTTCCTGATTGCCCGTAAACAATCTTTTCTCTGCGATTGAGGTAGATGCGCGAGCAGCCGCCAGCGTCCGATAACGTATCTGATACGATGTGAGCTTATACAGAAAGCGCTTTCGAAGGGAGAACTTTTACGTGCTGTTTGCCCGGAGCTTTTTTTTGAGTTTTACGCTTTCGGGTGTTACGTATGACAAAGGGTTGTGTGTGCTGAAAGATTTGCGTTTGCGATACAGTCTGAAACTGCTGATCCTACTGCTGATTCTGCCTCACACCTTTACGGGGCAGAGCGGGTGCCGGGCACAAGTGTGCCAGGCTTCGTCTGCTGTGGATGCGGAAGATGTAGTTCGCGTTCGCACGGACGAAGTGGTCGTGCCGGTCTCTGTCAGAGACGAGCGTGGAGCGCCTGTGAACGGCTTGACCGGCGATCAGTTTCTGATTTACGAGAACGGGGTAAGGCAGGAGATAAGAAGCTTTAACCGGCGAAGAGTTCCTGCGAACATAGTGCTGTTGCTGGACGCATCCGGGAGCGTGTTCGGAGAGATGAGCCTTATACGCGAGGCTGCGAAGAGTTTTGTTAAAAACCTGTTGGAGGGCGACCAGGTTTCCGTCATGCAATTTTCGGACAGGGTGGAGCTGCTTCAGGATTGGGTGGCTGCGACCGACTGGAAGACGATCTCGAAAGCGCTGGACTGGCGCTATCATGGCGGGGAGCGAACGACATTTTACGAAGGGCTGTACAGGGCTGCCAGGGATCAGGCTGGCAGGGTAAAGGGGCGTAGAATAATAGTTCTGTTGACGGACGGGGTGGACACTGCGCAAGGGGGCGGAGCTACTTTCGCGGAGGCGCTTGAGGCCGTGCGAGGAGCAGAGGCAACTGTTTATGTTGTGAGCTTGACGGCGAGTTTGCGGCGTGAGCTTGATGGAAGAGTTGGCGGAAGGTTTCGAGCAATATTGAGTGGAATAAGTCCGGGGCAGGTAGCACGCTACCGTAAGATTATTGATGAGGCTGAGAAGCATCTGATAGAGATTGCAGAGCGGACGGGCGGGCGAATCTTCTTCCCGCACGAGACTGCGGATTTGATTCCGGCCTACGTTGCTATAGCGGAGGAGTTGCGCACGCAATATATTTTGACTTATGTGCCGAAGAAGAGCTTGAGCGGCGGGGAATGGCGTGAGCTAAAAGTGCTTGTGTTGCCGGGCGGGTATGAGATTGGGACCAGAGCCGGGTTTCGTGTCAGCCGGTAGTAGCTAATTTATGGTAAGCACTTGTGCAAAATTACATAAAACCATCAATTTGAGAGATAGTCTTAAGGTTTAGTTTTTTTGCCGGGTTTTGAAGCATCCGGTGCGATAGTTAAAGCTAATTCTGCACGAAGTGCTTATGAGTTCCTATAAAACAGTTTGAATGTAAAGGAAAGAGAGATGGAGACTTCAGATAGGATGCATGCCCCTGCGGTCGCTTGGATGGTTGGGATTGTTGCGTGGCTTGTGCCTGGCGGCGGACATATTCTTGTTGGCAGGTGGGGGCGTGGACTGTTGCTGGGAGGAACTGTTGGGTTGATGTTCCTGATAGGTTTAAGGCTTGGCGGCCATCTCTTCGGTTTCGCAGGGCAGGAGGGGACGAATGCGCTTTTGCAGATTCCGCCTGCGATAGCGAATATGGGATCGGGTCTTCTTTACCTTATCTGCTGGCTTCTCAACAGAGGATTCGGCGAGGGCGCCGATCTTGCAAGCTCGCCTACGTTCGAGTACGGGAACACGTTTCTTCTCGTTGCAGGGCTTTTGAACTATCTGGTAATGCTGGACGCTTTTGATCTGGCGGCGGGAAGGAAGAGATGAAACATTTTTTTATGATGATGCTTTTCGCAGCGCTGGTCTCCGTAGTGTTCGGCGTTACGGCCAGGCACACAGCGCGCGAACGCCTGTTGTATGGGCTGAAAGTTTTTGGGGAGTTCATGGTAATAGGGTTGGTGCTGGCGTGGGTACTCTATTTTCTACCTCTCAGGTAGGTGCTGTGGGGTGGACGCCGCGTCCGATTACACCCGGCGTCCATCTCCGGCTTTGCACAAGAAGTCAAAAATGCTACCAACAATGGGCAGGAAATTAATCTTGACCGCTAAATGATGTTGGCCCAGCCTACTTTTTGTGCAAAGCCTCCATCTCCTGTGACTATAAGCACTATTTACAGGAGAGAGCATTGAAGCATTGACTGGCTTGTGTGACATATGGGGCTTGTAGAGACTGAAGCAATTGTTCTGAGAACCTATAATTTTGCAGATGCGGACAAAATAGTCATCTGCTTGAGCAGGAAAGCGGGCGTTATAAGGGCTGTGGCGCGCGGCTCACGGCGTTTGAAGAGCAGGTTCGGCGCGGGTCTGGAGCCTTTCACACTGCTGTCTTTGAGCTATTACGAGAAGGAGGGAAGAGAGCTTGTCACGCTGCGCCATCTGGAGATTATCATCTCATACTTCAACCTGTGCAGCGACGCGGACAGCATATCTTCTCTGGCGCGCATGGCGGAATTGCTGATAGAGTTTTTGCCACCGCACGAGCCTGACGAAAGAGTCTTCAGAATGATGTGCGCCTGTCTGGAAGCGGCTTCCAGGTCGCCCAAGTCATTGGCTCACCTGGTTCGCTATTTCGAGGTCTGGCTTCTGAGGCTTTCGGGTTTTTTGCCGGATATGGTCGCGTGTTCTATTTGCGGCTCAAGGCTGCACGATTCGAAAACGGTCTCTACGGACGCAGAGGGCAGGTTGCGCTGTCAGCAATGCAGCCAGGGAACTGGAATGCGTCTTACGGAAGAGGTCTTGGGGCATCTGCGGGCAATACGCCGTCTGTCACCCGAAGCGTATGTGCTGGAAGGGCTGCGAGCATCTGCTGAATCCTGTAAGGATCTGGATCGGTTCACCAGCGTCTATATACGAAGAGCATTAGAGCGAGAACTGCGAGCGAAAGCCATCACGTTTGAAGAGTAGCGGCTGGCTTAAGGGGCATTTTTACCATGCATGGTGGTTCAAGATTAATTGAGCGCTACGTTCTAGGGGCAATTCTGCCCTATTTTCTTCTGGCGCTACTGCTTCTCACGGGTATCTTGTATGCGCAGCAGTCCGGACGCTTCGCCGAATTGGTTATAGGCATAGGTATTCCTTTAGATCTTTTTTCAGATATGGCCTTTAGTCTGCTGCCCGGCGTACTGACTTTTACTATGCCTATGGCGCTACTGGCGGGAGTCATCATAGGGCTTAGCCGGTTGGGTTCAGACAGTGAGTTGACGGCCATGCGCGCGGCTGGCGTTGGCACGTGGCGGCTTGTCTGGCCTGTGCTCTTCTTCGGAGTTGTCATCTCTATTCTGGCGCTTTACATAAACCTGTGGGTTGCCCCTTATGCCGCGCGCGATCTGCGGCGGGCTGCTTTGCAGGCAGCTCTTTATAAGCTGGATTCGCCGGTCGAGCCGCGCTCCTTTAGCACGGAGATACCTGGCTATGTGGTTTACGTTGGAGAAGGGGACAGGTCGCGCGGGGTCTGGGAAAGAGTTTTCATAGCGACGGAGACTGCCGATGGGACGCGAAGATTGCTGACGGCGCGCTCCGGCAGGATTGACGCATCGCCTGAGCGTTCCGAGCTGGTATTGGATGATGCGGATGCGACGCAGATCGGAGCGGGTGCGGACGGAGGGGTGGTTCGCGAGCGATCCGCCGAGCTGCGCCTGCAGATCAGCACGGGCAGGGCCGCTTTGCTCGATAGGCTTAACACGGCGGACGTAGAGCCTGAAGAGATGGGCTGGCGTGAGTTGAGGCAGTATACGAAGGTCGAATCAGGTGCCAAGTCGCTGGATGCTAACGCCCTGCTTCAACGCAGGCTGAGCCTCTCTATTGCGCCGCTGGCTTTTGCTTTGCTTGGAGCAGGGATAGGGTTAAGGGTGCGCAGAGGCGGCAGGGGGCTGGGGATGATTCTTTCCCTTACAGCAATGGTCTGCTATTACCTTGTAGCCCTGCTGGGCGAGCAGATGGCTCGCGCTGGAAAGGTTCCGCCTGTATTGGGGGGCTGGGTGCCGCAGTTACTGGCCTTGTTTGTGGGTATGGCGCTTTTGAGCTTACACGCAAACGCGGGTCTGATAATGAAACTCTCTCTGGTATCAGGCTATAAACAGAGAGAAGAGGAAGAGAGAAGTCCGTCCAAAAATAGCAGCAGCAGAAGCGATGCGCACAGCAGAGCCAGGCTGCTAAACTTTCCAGTGCTTTTGGACATATATATATTCGGCAACCTCCTGCGCACGTTCGCGTTGGTTTTCGTAGCAGTTACGGCCATTTTTCTTATTTTCACAGTCTTTGGCCTGTGGCGTTCGATTATCGTGACTAATACGCCGACACGCATGGTCATAGAGTACCTGATATATCTGCTTCCGTTCTCCACCATACAGACGCTCCCCGCTTCGACTCTAATCACAATGCTGGCGACATACGCTCCTATGGTTAGAAGAAGTGAAGCTGTGGCGTGGTGGTCGTGCGGTCAAAGCTCCTACAGGCTCTTCTTGCCTGCTGTGCTCATGGCGGTCTGTGTTGGGGCTGCAAGCTGGCTGCTACAGGAAAATATTATGCCGTCGGCCAACGTGAGGCAGGATGAGATTCGTGCCAGGATTAAAGGAGGGGTTGCGCGTGTCAGCGCGGGCACGGACAGGCAGTGGCTAGCCTCCGCCCAGGCGCGCCGTATTTACTCTTATGAGTTTAATGGCAGCGACGGTAGTCTGCGAAAACTGGCTGTTTTTGAGTTCGATGATGAAGGGCAGCATTTAAGGAGAGCGATCTTCTCGGAAGAGGCGCACTGGGGAGCAGCTCCGCACGTATTAAATTTGCGAGGATACCGCATGTTAACTCTTACGGAAGGAGGTGCTGATAGGCTTGACGGGCAATCGCTGGAGTTAACTGGAGCGGACGCGCCCGAAGTGTTTAAGCCCGAGATCGACAGGCCGCAGCAGTTAAGCAGCAACAGGTTAAGCGCTTACATAAGGAACTTGAAGGGTACAGGCGTCAATACAACTACGCTATCTGTCTCTCTACAGAGAAAATATGTGGAGCCGTTCGGCCCGGTCGTGCTGGCGATGGTGAGCCTGCCTATGGCTATCTCTTTCGGGAGGAGAAGCGCTCTCATGGCTCTTTGCCTTGCAGTAGCTATAGGCCTGGCCTTTTGGGCCGTTTCCAGTCTATTTCAGCAGGCGGGTAACTACGAGATGCTGCCGCCATCGGTTGCAGCGTGGTCACCCCTGTTGCTCTTTACGTTTCTGGGGATATACCTTACGGCCAGAGTCCGCACCTGATTTAAGTTCCAGTCTCCCAGCTCGACAGGTATTCAGTCTGCTCTGGTGTCAAAGTATCTATTCTTATCCCCAATGCCCTTAGCTTCAGGCCGGCAATCTCCGTATCAACATCCTTCGGCAGCATGTGTACACCGGGCGGCAGGTTGCCCTTATTCTTTACCAGATATTCAACCGATAGCGCCTGATTGGCGAAGCTCATATCCATCACGCTGGCCGGGTGTCCTTCCGCTGCAGCCAGATTTATTAATCGCCCTTCTCCAAGTACGATTATACGTTTATGTGAATCTTCCAGAGTGTATTCTTCGACAAATGGTCTGAGCCGGAGTGGCTGGCCTGATACTTCACGCAGTGCGACAAGATTAAGCTCAAGGTCGAAGTGGCCGCTATTGCAGACTATTGCGCCATCCTTCATAGCCTCGAAATGCTCTCGGTCAATTACATGCCTGTTGCCGGTCACAGTAACGAAGATATCCCCTAAAGGCGCGGCTTCCGTCATTGGCATTACACGGAATCCGTCCATAACCGCTTCAACCGCCTTGATGGGGTCTATCTCCGTTACTATCACATTCGCACCCATTCCCCTGGCGCGCAAAGCCACCCCTTTCCCACACCATCCATAGCCACCTACTACCAGGGAGCGCCCGGCCAGAAGTATGTTTGTTGCACGTATAATTCCGTCCAGCGTGGATTGCCCTGTACCGTAGCGGTTGTCGAAGAAGTGCTTGGTCTGAGCATTATTGACAGCCATGGCTGGGAAGGTAAGAACACCGGCAGCCTCCATTGCTTGCAGCCGTACTATGCCTGTGGTCGTCTCCTCTGTTGTTCCCAAAACTTTTTTTGCCTGATCGCCGCGCTCTTTGATGAGGGTGGCGACGACATCTGAGCCGTCGTCAATAATGATTTCGGGTTGAAAGTCCAGAGCGGTTCGCACGTGCCGGTTGTAAGTATCGGTTGACTCGCCTTTTATGGCGTAGACGGAGACACCCCAATCAGCCACCAGCGAAGCTGCCACATCGTCCTGCGTCGAGAGGGGATTTGAGGCAATCAGGACGGTCTCCGCTCCCCCGGCCTGAAGCGCTCTGACAAGATTTGCGGTTTCGGTCGTCACATGCGCGCATGCAGCTATGCGTATACCTTCGAGGGGCTTCTCTTCGCCGAATCGCTCGCGAATGAGTCTTAGCACAGGCATTTCACGCTCTGCCCACTCAA